>CALGVL010000150.1 GCA_937930165.1 uncultured Acetobacteraceae bacterium | reverse complement strand
TGCGCCTTCTCCATCTCGTCCAGCAGCACCACGGAATAGGGGCGGCGGCGCACCGCCTCGGTCAGCACGCCCCCCTCGCCATAGCCGACATAGCCGGGTGGCGAGCCCATCAGGAGGGAGACCTTATGCTCCTCCTTGAACTCGCTCATGTTGATGACCGTCAGGTTCTGCTCGCCGCCATAGAGCAGATCGGCCAGGGCCAGCGCCGTCTCCGTCTTGCCGACGCCGCTGGTGCCGACCATCAGGAAGACGCCCACCGGCTTGCGCGGATCGGTCAGCCCGGCGCGGTGGGTGCGGATCGCCTGGGCGATCGCCTCCAGCGCATGCGGCTGGCCGACCACGCGTTCCTCCAGCCGCTCCTTCAGCGTCAGCACGGTGCGGATCTCGTCCGAGACCATGCGGCCGACCGGGATGCCAGTCCAGGTCGCCACCACCTCCGCCACCGCCTGACCATCCACCACCGGATGCACCAGCGGCTCCTCGCCCTGCAGCCGCTTCAGGCTGTCCATGGCCTCCGCCAGCTCGGCCTGCAGCGCATTGTCCGCGCCGCCGGAGCCCGCCTCGGCCTCGACCTTGCTCCGCAATTCGCGGATGCGGGCGACCAGCGCCTTCTCGCCCTCCCAGCGGTCGTTCAGCGAGGTCAGCTCCTGCTCAAGCTGCGCCTTCTCCTCCTCCAGATGGGTACGGCGCGCCGTGTGGTCGGCGCCCGCCGCGCTCTCCCGCGCCAGCACGCCGAGTTCCGTCTCGATCAGCGCCAGGCGGCGGCGACGGTCCTCGATCGGCGCCGGCACTGCGGCCTGGCTCATGGCGACGCGGGCGCAGGCGGTGTCCAGCAGGCTCACGCCCTTGTCCGGCAATTGCCGCGCCGGGATGTAGCGGGCGGAAAGCCGCACAGCCTCCTGCACCGCCTCGTCCAGGATGCGGACGCCGTGGTGCTTCTCCAGCACACCCACCAGGCCGCGCAGCATGGCGCAGGCCAGCGGCTCGGAGGGTTCGCCCACCTGCACCACCTGGAAGCGGCGGGTCAGGGCGGCGTCCTTCTCGAAATACTTCTTGTATTCGGCCCAGGTGGTGGCGGCGAGGCAGCGCAGCTCGCCCCGCGCCAGGGCTGGCTTCAGCAGATTCGCCGCGTCGTTCTGCCCCTGCTGGCCGCCAGCGCCGATCAGGGTGTGCGCCTCGTCGATGAACATGACGATGGGGCGCGGGCTGGCCTTCACCGCCTCGATCACGCCCTTCAGGCGGTTCTCGAACTCGCCCTTCACCCCGGCGCCAGCCTGCAGCAGGCCGAGATCGAGGCTCAGCAACCGCACATCCTTCAGTGCCTCCGGCACGTCGCCTTCGGCGATGCGCAGGGCCAGCCCCTCCGCCACCGCCGTCTTGCCCACGCCCGGCTCGCCGGTGAGGATCGGGTTGTTCTGCCGCCGCCGGGTCAGGATGTCGATCACCTGCCGGATCTCGCTGTCGCGGCCGAGGATCGGGTCGATCTTCCCGGCCTTGGCCTGCGCGGTCAGATCCGTGCAGAACTGCTCCAGCGGCCCGCCTCCGCCCGGCGTAGCACCCGCCGGCGGGCCGCTACCCTCGGCCCGCGCCGGGGCGCCGGCCGCGGCCGCTTCCTCGCTGCCCTCGGCCAGGGCCTGCAGGTTGCGCCGCACCGGCTCGCCGGGCATAGCGGCGAGTGTCGGCGTGGCTTCCTTCAGCGTGCGCAGGAGCGTCTCATCGCAGAGCAGCGCGGCGAGCAGATGACCGGAGCGGACGCGTTCCGCCGCACCCTCCAGCGAGGCGAGCAGCCAGGCCTCGCGCAGCCAGGTGACGATGTCGGGCGAGAGGGAGGGCGCGCGGGCATTGCCGGTGCGCAGCCGGTCCAGCGCACGGGTCAGCTCCGCCGCCACCCTGCCGGCATCCACGCCCTGCCGGCGCAGGATGGCGGCGATGTCGCTGCCCTGCGCCTCGACCAGCTTGAGCAGGACGTGCTCGATCTCGACATTGTAGTGGGTGCGGGAGAGGGTGAGGCCGGCCGCCGCCTCCATCTGCCGACGGCACAGGTCGGACAGGCGCCCGACAAGGGACTTCAGATCAAGGGCTACCATCGCGTCCTGACTCCTGCCGCGCCGATGAAGTCGCTACTTTATCGTAATGTCGTGCCGCGCCGCCTGTCGAGCGGCTTCCGGCAGCGCCCCTGGTGGCCGGGCGGAACGAGGCCGGCGGCGCGGGGAACGCCGCTCCGCCCCGGGCCGTTGTCCATCGCAGGATCCGAATTGGCGGATGCGCGCAAGGGGCGAGGACCGATGCCGAGCAAGGAGACCACGGACAGTGGCACCCTGGCGCCGGCCGGCGGGGAGGTGATCGCCGCCGCCGGAAGCCCCTTCCCCCCCTCGCCGGAGGCGGAGGCCTTCTATGCCGAGGCGCTGCGGGAACTGGTGGGGCTGGATGTGCCCTTCCTGCTCTCGGGCACTTATGCGGTCGCCGCCTATACCGGCATCTCTCGCCCGACCAAGGATCTTGACGTCTTCTGCAAGGCCGGCGACCTGCCGCGCATCCTGGCGCATTTCAAGGCATCGGGCTACGGCATCGAGATCGAGGACGAACGCTGGATCGGCAAGGTGCGGCGGGACGGGCTGTTCTTCGACGTGATCTGCGCCTCACCCAACGGCGCCGTGCCCATCACCGACCAGTGGTTCGAGGAGGCCCGCCAGGTGGAGATCCTGGGTACGCTGGTCCGCATCGTGGCCCCGACCGAGCTGATCTGGTCGAAGGCCTTCATCCAGCTCCGCCACCGCTATGACGGCTCGGACATCGCGCATATGATCCTGAAGCAGCATGACGCGATCGACTGGCGCCGCCTGCTTTCCCATATGGAGGCGCATTGGGAGGTGCTTCTCATGCACCTCCTGAATTTCCGCTGGATCTACCCTACGGAGCGCAACCACATTCCTCGTTGGCTGCTGGACGAATTGCTGGAGCGGCTGCGCCTGCAGCTCGACCTGCCGCTGCCGCGGATGAAGGTCTGCCGTGGCCGGATGCTCTCGCGCGAGGACTATCAGATCGACGTGCAGGAATGGGGCTTCGCCGATGTAGGCGGCGAGGGCGAGTGGCGCCATGACTGAGCCGCCGGCCGCATCCTCGCCCCTGCTGAAGGTGGCCGCCATCGGCGACCTGCATGTGAGGCCGGACCAGGAGACCCGCTGCCGCGACCTGTTCGCGGAAGCAAGCCGCGAGGCGGACGTGCTGGTCCTGGCGGGGGACTTGACCGATCTTGGCAGGCCGGAGGAGGCGCACATCCTCGCCGAGGCCCTCCGCAGCTGCACCATCCCGGTCGTGGCGGTGCTGGGAAACCACGACTACGAATGCGGCCGTGTCGAGGAGGTGAGCGAGATCATCCGCGGCGCCGGCGTGCATCTGCTGGATGGCCAGTCCTGCGAGATCGGCGGCCTGGGCTTCGTCGGCGTGAAGGGATTCGCCGGCGGCTTCGGCAGCCGCATGCTCGGCTCCTTCGGTGAGCCGGCGATCAAGCAGTTCGTGGCGGAGACGGTGAACGAATGCCTGCGCCTGGAGAACGCCATGCGGCGATTGCGGAGCGGCCGCGTCCTCGTCCTGCTGCATTACGCGCCGATCGCCGAGACGGTGGCGGGAGAGCCGGCGGAGATCCTGGCCTTCCTTGGCTCCTCCCGCCTGGCGGAAACCATCGACCGCTTCAAGGTGAGCGCGGTGGTGCACGGGCATGCCCATCGAGGCCGGTATGAGGGCCGCACGCCGGCCGGGCATCCCGTCTATAATGTCGCGGCGCATATCCCGAAGCCGAACGGCCGCCCCTATGCCTTGCTGGAGATCTGAAGGGCGGGGACACAGCCGGGTACCGGCCGCTGTCGGTTGAGGCATTCGGCCGGCTGCGGCATGAGGTCTCGGCCATGATCGTGGACCGCCATCTTGACCAGGTGCCCGTGCTCTCCGACACCACCATTGCGCCGGGGCATGGCGCGGTGACCTGGGCTGAGTGCCTCCCGTGCGCTGCGCGAGGGCCGCGGATCCGCGGCGCCGGGTGCCATGGCTTTGAATCCCAGGACCGGAGGAGAGACCCGCCATGAGCCGCAAGGTCATCATCACCTGCGCCGTCACCGGCGCCATCCACACCCCCACCATGTCGCCGCACCTGCCGATCACGGCGCAGGAGATCGCCGATGCCGCCATCGGCGCCGCGGAGGCCGGCGCGGCCATTGTGCATCTGCACGCGCGCGACCCGAAGGATGGCCGCCCGGACCAGTCGCCGGAAGCCTTCGCGCCCTTCCTGCGCATCATCAAGCAGCGCAGCGACTGCGTGGTGAACATCACCACGGGCGGCGCGCCCACCATGACCATCCAGGAGCGCGTCCGCCCCGCCGCGACCTTCAAGCCGGAGGTGGCGAGCCTCAACATGGGCTCGATGAATTTCGGCCTCTTCGGCATGCTGAACCGCTTCAAGGAGTTCAAGCATGACTGGGAGCGCAGCTACCTTGAAAACAAGGACATCATCTTCCGCAACACCTTCGGGGATATCGAGTACATCCTGACCACCTGCGCCGAGAATGGCACCCGCTTCGAATTCGAGTGCTACGACACGGCGCATCTCTACAACTTGAAATATTTCTTTGACCGTGGGCTCGTGAAGGCGCCGCTCTTCATCCAAACCGTCTTCGGCCTCCAGGGTGGCATCGGCGCGCATCCAGAGGATGTGATGCACATGAAGCGCACCGCCGACCGGCTGTTTGGCGACCAGTACCGCTGGTCGGTACTCGGCGCCGGGCGCAACCAATTGCCGATCGCGGCCATGGCGGCAGCGATGGGCGGCAATGTGCGCGTCGGGCTGGAGGACTCGCTCTGGGCCGGGCCGGGCAAGCTGGCCACGAGCAATGCGGAGCAGGTGCGGCTTGCGCGCCAGATCATCGAGGGGCTCGGGATGCAGGTCGCCTCGCCGGAGGAGGCACGGGAAATCCTGCAGCTCAAGGGTGGCGACCGCGTGGAGTTCTGACGGACCCGCCTTCAGAAGATCCCCATGGCAATCCCTGCTGCGAGGGCCGCACCAAGCTCCTCGCAGCGGGTCAGATCCTCGGCGCCGATCACTTTTGGCGCCAGGATGGCCTCGGGGGTCTGGGCATGGGTGCAGACGATCAGCGGTTCCGCCACTGCCCGCAGGCGCCAGCCGGTGGCGATGCGCTCGATCTGGCGCGCGGCGTTCTGGCCATCGCTGCCGGCGCAGATCAGCGTGGCATAGGGGCGGCCGTTGATGCGGTCGAGCGCGGCGTAGTAGGTCCGGTCGAAGAAATCCTTCAGCATGCCGGATATGGCCGCAAGATTCTCCGGCGTGGCAAAGATATAGCCATCGGCTTCCAGCACATCCTCCGGCCCGGCCTCCGGCGCGGGCAGCAGGCGGACGCGCAATTGCGTTTCGGTGGCAGCGCCGCGCATGGCGGCCTCCGCCATCTGCCGGGTGCCGCCGGTCTGGGTGTGGAAGACGATCAGCAGCGTCCTCACGCAGCCTCCCCCGCCGCCAGCCATTCCTTCAGCTTCGACCAGCGGCGCCGGACCTGCTGGCCCTGCACCGCGATGGAGAGAGCTCGGCGGCTGCCTACCAGAACCACCAGCCGCTTGCCCCGGGTGACGCCCGTATAGACCAGATTGCGCTGGAGCATGGGATAATGCTGGGTGGTGAGCGGGATCACTACAGCCGGATATTCCGAGCCCTGGCTCTTGTGTACGGTGGTGGCATAGGCCAGCACCAGCTCATCCAATTCACCAAAACCATAGGCGACCTCCCGGCCGTCGAAATCCACCAGCAGCTCGCCTTCCTCCGCGTCGATCCGGGTGATCACGCCAAGGTCGCCATTATAGACCTGCCGCTCATGGTCGTTCACCACCTGCATGACCTTGTCGCCGGGGCAGAAGGTCCAGCCGAAGCGCTCGACCCGCAATTCGCCGGGCGGATTCAGCGCCTGCTGCAATTCGATGTTCAGCGAACGTGCCCCGAGGCCGCCCCGGTTCATCGGGCAGAGCACCTGCACGTCCCGCACCGGATCCAGGCCGAAGCGCCGCGGGATGCGCTCTCGCACCATGGTCAGCAATTTGGCCAGCCCGGTCTCCGGGTCGGCCGCCTCCACGAAATAGAAGTCGGACCCCTCATGCGCGGTCAGATCCGGCATCCGCCCGCGGTTGATCAGGTGTGCGTTGGTGACGATGCGGCTGCCTGCCGCCTGGCGGAACACTTCGGTCAGCCGCACCACCGGCACCATGCCGGAGGCGATCACATCCGCCAGCACCTGGCCGGGGCCGACCGAAGGCAACTGGTCCACATCCCCCACCAGCAGCAGTGCCGCCTGCTCCGGCAGGGCCTTCAGCAGCGCGCGCATCAGCGGCACATCCACCATGCTGGTTTCGTCCACCACCAGCAGGTCGCAGTCGAGCGGATTGAACTCGTTGCGCTTGAAGCCGCCCTCCTTCGGATCGGCTTCCAGCAGCCGGTGGATGGTGGCCGCCTCGCGCCCGGTGCTCTCGGCCAGCCGCTTGGCGGCGCGGCCGGTCGGGGCGCAGAGCGCGATCCGCGGCCCCTTGGCCGCCACGATGCGCAGGATGGCGTTCACCAGCGTTGTCTTGCCCACGCCCGGACCGCCGGTCACGACCAGCACCTTGGAGGCAAGGGCCAAGCGGATCGCCTCCTTCTGGCTTTCCGCCAGGGTAAGGCCGGTTTTCTCCTCCACCCAGGGGATGGCCTTCTCCGCCTCGATGGAGCGCCAGGGCGGCTCGCCGGCGGTGAGGCGACGTAGCCGTTCGGCGATGTCCCGCTCCGCCCGGTACAGGCCGGCGAGGAAGACGCAGGGCTGTCCGTCCAGGTCGTCGGCGATGACCTCATTCGCTTCCAGTTCCAGGCGCAGCGCGGCCCGGACCAGATCCTCCGGCACCTCCAGCAGGTCGCCAGCCAGGGTCACCAGTTGCTCCTCCGGCAGGCCGCAATGGCCTTCCTCCATGGCCTCAGCCAGGGCGAAGGAGATACCGGCCCGCACCCGGATCATGGCGGTGCGTTCGATGCCCAGCTTCTCCGCGATCCGGTCGGCGGTGCGGAAGCCGATGCCGCGGATGTCGCGCGCCAGCCGGTAGGGGTTCTCGCTGACCAGTCGCACCGCATCCGGGCCATAGGTCTTGTAGATCCGCACCGCGCGCGAGGTGCCGACCCCGTTCGAGTGCAGGAACAGCATGATCTCGCGGATCACCTTCTGCTCCGCCCAGCCGGCGACGATGCGCTGGGCGCGCACCGGGCCGATGCCGGGGACCTCGCGCAGCCGGTCCGGCTCCTGCTCGATCAGCTCGAAGACGGACTCGCCGAAGGCCCGGACCAGCTTCTTCGCATAGACCGGCCCGATGCCGCGGATCATGCCGGAGCCGAGATACTTCTCGATTCCCTCCAGCGTCGTCGGCGCGGTCGCCTTCAGGAAGCTCGCCTTGAATTGCAGGCCGTGGGTGCGGTCATTGACCCAGGCGCCGGAGGCGCTGACGAATTCGCCCGCCGAGATCTGCGGTGCATGGCCGACCAGGGTGGCAAGCTCGCGCCGCCCGCGCAGCTTCACCCGCAGCACGCAGAAGCCCGTCTCGGGATTGTGGAAGGTGACGCGCTCGACCTGACCTGCCAGGAACTCGGCCGAGGGCGCCACCGCGCTGTCGGTTCCGGCCATGCCCTTCAGAGAACGGATATGGAACTCGTTTGCCAGGATCGGCAGCCCGCCGCCAGCCCGGGACATGAATAATTGACAGTCCGGCGGCGGGAGGGGCCGGTGGCCTCCCATGCCCTGAGGTTGAGCCCTGCGGGCCAGCCCCCCATCTTCAACGTCTCGCATTCAGCGCAGGGAGCCACCGATGCCGGAGAACGAGGTGGAGGAACTGCGCGGCGAGATCGTCGCGCTTGAAACCGCGCTCGCGGCCGCCTTCGGCGAGATCGCCGTGCTGCGGGCGGCGCTGGAAGGCGGCGGCGCCGAAGCGGCGCTGGACGCCATGGAGGCCATGGCGTCGCAGCTCGAAGGCTCCCTGCTGCGCGGCGTTGTCGGGGCGGAGGCGGCAGGGCAGCCGGCCGCAGCGGCCGGGTTCGAGCGGCGCATGGAGCAGATTGCCCATGCCCTGCGCAACGCGATTGCCTTCCGCGACGGCTGAGGCGGCCCGCCCGGCGGGCGCGGCTAGGCTGCCTTCATGTGTTCCTTCAGCCGCGGCATCAGCTCCACCAGGTTGCAGGGGCGGTGCCGGGAGTCGAGCTGGAAGACCAGGATGTCGTCCCAGGCATCCTTGCAGGCCCCCGTGCTGCCCGGCAGCGCGAAGAGATAGGTGCCGCCCGCCACGCCGCCGAGCGCGCGGCTCTGCATCGTGCTGGTGCCGATCTTGCGGTAGCTCAGCATGCGGAACAGCTCGCCGAAGCCCTCGATCTCCTTCTCCAGCACGCGCTTGAAGGCTTCCGGCGTCACGTCGCGGCCGGTGATGCCGGTGCCGCCCGTGGTGATGCCGCAATCCACCTCCGGATCGGCGATCCAGCGGCGCAGCACCGCCTCGATCGCATCCACGTCATCCTTCACGATCTCCCGCGCCACGCAGCGATGGCCGGCGGCCTCGATCCGCTCCTGCAGCGTCTGGCCGGAGCGGTCGCTCGCCATGTCGCGCGTGTCGGAAATGGTCAGGACGGCGATGTTGACCGGCAGGAATTTCAGGGATTCGTCGATGGGCATGAGGCGGTCCTCCGCAGCGCCGTCCGATGGCCGCAGGGCGCCCGCGCCCGGAGGTCTGAATCGGCCGGCCAGACTTGCTGGCCCTAATGTAGCTTCGCCTGGCGCCGGCGCAGCATTCCCGTGACCTCTTCGGGCCCGGCGAATTTCGGGAAGCCGCCGGCCGCGAGCCGGTCCAGGCTCGGCGCCGGCAGGCCGAGGCGGGAGGCATAGATCCAGGAATAGGCCAGTACCCGCTGCACGAAGCTCCGCGTCTCGTCCACCGGGATCGCCTCGATGAACAGGAAGGGGTCGTCGCGGTGGCGGCTGGTGGGCAGCCATTTCGCCAGGCTGCCGGGACCGGCATTATAGGCGGCCAGCAGGCGGATCAGGTTGCCGTCCACTGCCTCGTGCCGCGCCAAGTACAGCACATAGCGCTGGCCGAGTTCCAGCGAGAAGGCTGGGTCGTGCAGCCGGTGCACCCCGGCGCCTTGCAGGGAGGGGTCCTTCGCCACGAAGCTCGCCGTCGCCGGCATGATCTGCATCAGCCCGCGCGCCCCGGCGGGGGAGATGGCGGCGGCATTGAAGCGGCTCTCCTGCAAGGCCAGGGCGTAGAGCAGCGCCGGGTCCACCCGGAAGCCGCCCTGCGGCAGCAGCCTCGGCAGGGGGAAGCGGGCGAAGTCGCGCGGCCGCCCGTCCTCGGATTGCGAGGCGCTGGCAAGCTGCGCCGCCAGCCCGGAAAGGTTGGCCTGGGTGGCGACCGCCAGCATGGAGCGCAGCAGGCCGGGATTCTCCCGCGCCTGGGACCAGAGCTGGCGCAGCTCGGCCTCCGCCCGCTCCGCCTGCCCAATCTGCAGCAGGGCGAGGGCCCGCCAGCCGCCGGCGGTTTCGGCCACCGCCGCTGCCTCCGCCTCGCCGGTCAGCTCCCGCTGCCAGGCGAAGTCGGTGGGCAGGCCGAGGGCGCGGCGGGCGACCAGGCCGTAGAAGGTCCGCGGCTCCTGCGCCGCCTGCAGCATCCAGGGGACGTAGAGTTCTGGCCGGCGGGCCCGGACGGCGGCGCGGGCGGTCCAGAAGGCGGCGGCGGCGCGCAGCGCCGGGGCGGTACTGTCGGAGCGGGCGGCGCGCTCGAAGAAGGGCAGGGCGGTTTCGTAATGGCCAAGGCCCCAGGCGGCCAGGCCGGCGACGAAACCAGCCTGGCCGCTGCCGGCATGAGCCCCCTCGGCGGCGATGCGAAGGGCCTCCTCGTCCCGCCCGGCGCGGAACAGGGCGAAGCCGATCTCGGCCCTGAGCAGCGCCGCATAGGCCGGGGTCATGCCGCGGGTACGGGCGATCAGGGCCAGCGCCGCCTCGGCATTCCCTTCCCGCGCCCGGTCGCGCACGGCCCGGTCGAGGGCCGGGTTGCGGGTGACGGCGGTGCTCGCCGGCTCGCGCTCCTCCGGTACCAGGGTGGTGTCGGGGGAGAGGGTGTCGGGCGTGGGCGGCGGGCTCGGCAGGGCGGCACCGCGCGGCAGCAATTGCCCCAGCAATTCGAACAGGCGCTGTGCGTCCGGATGGTCGGCATGCAGGGCGAGCCAGACCTGCACCTCCGCCACAGTCGGCCGGGCGCCGGAGCGGAGCCACCGGTCGGCAAGCACATGGCCGAGCAGCCGGCGGTCTTCCAGCCGTTCCGTCTCGCGCGCCGCCGCGGCCAGCTCGCCGCGCGACTGGAGATCGAAGATGCGTCGCAGCCGGGCGGCATCGGACGGGGCCAATACCTGCGGCAAACCCTGGATGCCGCCCTGTGCGGGCGGCCGGGGGACGCTCATGGCGGTCTGGTCGGTGGTGGCCCTTTGCGCCGTAGCGGGGGTGGCAGCCCCCAGGGACAGCGCGGCGCCCCACAGGACCCCGCAGAGCAGGGGGCGAAGGGCGCGCCGGGCCATGGGGCCGATCGCTCGCATGGCCCGCTTCCGTTAACGGTCCCGGCACCAATTGCGCAACCCCAAGAATTCCACCTGGCTTTGAAAATCCAGTGGGGTCCCGAAATATCAGGGAGTTACCAAATGGGCGCGGATAAAAAATCCGTTCCCAAGCCGTCTATTCCGCGTCCATCCGTCGTCGCAACAACAGCAGATCGTGCCAGGCATCCCGTTTCGCGCCAGGGTTGCGCAGCAGATAGGCGGGATGCAGGGTTGCAAGGGCGGGAAGTGCTGTGCCTTCCTCCACAATTACTTCATGCCAGCGACCGCGCAGCCGGGTGATGCCGTCGCGGGAGCGCAGCAGGGCCTTGGCCGAAACCCCGCCCAGCAGCACCACCAGCCGCGGTGAGACGAGCTGGATGTGGCGCAGGACGAAGGGCAGGAAGAGGGTGATCTCCGCATCCGTGGGCGTGCGGTTCCCCGGCGGGCGGAAGGGCAGGATGTTGGTGATGTAGAAATTCCGCGCCCGGTCGAGCCCGACCGAGCTCAGCATCCGGTCCAGCAACTGGCCAGACGCCCCGACGAAGGGCCGGCCCAGCCGGTCCTCATCCGCCCCGGGCGCCTCGCCGATGAGCATCAGGCCGGAGTCCGGCACGCCATCGCCGAAGACCAGATTGGTCGCGGTCTCGCGCAGCGGGCTGCCGTCGAATTCGGCCATGGCAGCGCGGAGGTCCTCCAGCGTCGTCGCCCTGGCGGCCAGATCCGCCGCCCGCGTCGCGGCCGGCGGGGCGGCAATTGCGGCACGTCCGGGGAAGGCGAGGGCAGGGCGTGCCGGGGCGCTGCGGGGCGGCGCCGGGCGCTCCCTGGCTGGTTCGGCCACGGGGCGGGGCAGGGTGCGGTCAAGGGGGAGCTCGGCCAGTGCCTCATCCACCCCCCAGTCGAGCTGGAGGCGGAGCGCCGCCAGCAGCATTGCCTCCGTTTCAGCCTCCATATCGGCGCCCGCCCAGCATGCTGGTCATATCGGGCCGCGGCGGGGTTCCTTGCAACCCGCCCCTCGGCTACAGGGAGCGCGATCAAGGAGGTATCCGGGCATGTCCGAGGCCGAACAGCGCGAAGCCATGGAATTCGACGTGCTGATCGTGGGCGGCGGGCCGGCTGGCCTGGCCGCGGCGATCCGCCTGAAGCAGCTCGCGCCTGACGCCAGCGTGTGCCTGGTGGAGAAGGGCAGCGAGATCGGCGCGCACATTCTCTCCGGCGCCGTGCTGGAGCCGCGCGCCCTGGATGAGCTGATCCCGGACTGGCGCGACGACCCGCCGGCGCTGGCAACCCCCGCCACCGACGACCGCTTCATGCTGCTGACGGCGACGCGCGCCTTCAAGCTGCCGACGCCGCCGCAGATGCACAATCACGGCAACTACATCGTCTCCCTGGGCAATGTGTGCCGCTGGCTGGGCGCCAAGGCGGAGTCGCTGGGGGTCGAGGTCTATCCGGGCTTCGCCGCCTCCGAGACGATCATCGAGGACGGCCAGGTGAAGGGCGTCGTCGCCGGCGTCATGGGCATCCGTAGGGACGGCACCAAGGGCCCGAATTACCAGCCGGGCATGGAGCTGCGCGCTACCTACACGCTCTTCGCGGAGGGCTGCCGCGGCTCGCTCACCAAGAAGCTGTTCCAGCGCTACAACCTGCGGGACGGCGTGGCGCCGCAGACCTTCGCCCTCGGCATCAAGGAATTGTGGGAGATCCCGAAGGAGAAGCACCGGCCCGGCCTGGTGTGGCACAGCGTCGGCTGGCCGCTGCCGAAGGACACCTATGGCGGCTCCTTCCTCTACATGCTGGGGGAGAACCTGGTCTCGATCGGCTTCGTGGTCGGGCTGGATTACCCGAATCCCTGGCTCTCCCCCTTCGACGAGTTCCAGCGCTTCAAGACGCATCCCGAGGTGCGGAAGATGCTGGAGGGCGGCAAGCGCATCGCCTATGGCGCCCGGGCACTGAACGAGGGCGGCATCCAGGCGGTGCCGAAGCTGGTCTTCCCCGGCGGCATGCTGATCGGCGACACGGCCGGCTTCCTGAACGTGCCGAAGATCAAGGGCACGCACACCGCCATGAAGTCCGGCATGGTGGCGGCCGAGGCGGTGGCCGCGGCCCTGGCCGGCGAGAACCGCCCGGCGGTGCTGGAAAGCTATCCTGAGGCGCTGAAGCGCAGCTGGGTCTGGGAGGAGTTGCAGAGCGTGCGCAACATCCGCCCGGGCTTCGCCAAATACGGCTTCTGGGGCGGCATGGTGAACGCCGCGCTCGACACCTATCTGTTCCGCGGCAAGGCGCCCTGGACCTGGGCGCATCATGCGGACAATGAGACGCTGAAGCCGGCCGCGCAGTCGAAGCGGATCGAGTATCCGAAGCCGGACGGGGTGCTGACCTTCGACCGGCTCTCCTCGGTCTTCCTCTCCAACACCAACCATGAGGAGGACCAGCCGCCGCATCTGAAGCTGCGCGACCCCGCGCGCTGGAAGCAGGTGAACTGGGACCAGTTCCGCAGCCCCGAGAGCCGCTATTGCCCGGCCGCGGTCTATGAAGCGGTGGGGCCGGAGGCGGAGCGGGAGCTGAAGGGCACGCCCGATCCGGAGGCGACGGGGGAGGGCGCCACGGTGGAAGCCGGCAATGGCGGCGTGCGGCTGGTCATCAACGCGCAGAACTGCGTGCACTGCAAGACCTGCGACATCAAGGACCCGTCGCAGAACATCGACTGGGAGACGCCGGAAGGCGGCGGCGGGCCGAACTACATCGGCGGCATGTGAGGCATGTGCCCGCCGCCCTTTCGGGGCGGCGGGCCGGGGCGTCAGACGATCTTCACCCAGTCGTCGAGGTTCTTCAGGAAGTCATCCTTGTCCACGCCCATGAGCGTGATCGTATCCTGGCCGACGCTGATGACGGTGTATTTGATGCCGCTGGAGACGCCGCCGCTGACATGAGCGGCCAGGTCGGCCGCCGTCTTGATGCCGGAGCCGTTGAGGTCCTGGGTGAGCCAGAGCTGATCGCCCTTGGCGAAATTGGCGATGACGTCGTTGCCGAAATTGCTGTCGAAGAAGAAGGTGTCCTTGCCGTTCCCGCCGGTCAGCAGGTCGTTGCCCTCCCCGCCGATCAGCATGTCGCCGCCATTGCCACCGAAGAGGATGTCGTCGCCCTTGCCGCCGTCGAGGGTATCCTTGCCGTTCCCCCCGACCAGCATATCGTTGCCGGCGCCGCCGATCAGCAGGTCGTCGCCATTGCCGCCGTCGAGGGTGTCGTTGCCGCGGCCTCCATCGATGGTGTCGTTCCCGTTATCGCCACGGAGCAGGTCGCTGCCCCGCCCTGCGGTGATGTAATCGTCGTCATTCCCGCCGGAGACGGTATTGTCGCCGTTGCCGGCGTCGATCGAATCCCTGCCCGAGCCGCCGGAGAGGCTGTCATCCCCGCGGCCACCCCAGATGGTGTCGTCGCCGCTGCCCATCGCCACCCGCACATCGTGGGGATTCTCGCTGGCATCGACGATGCCAGTGCCGGAATCATGCGACCGGTCCAGGAAGATTCCGGCTGAATCAATATGATAATAGGCATCGGCGCCACGTGGCACGTCGTCGAGCCCGACGATGGAGCCGGAGCCTATGATGGAGGCGAAATCAACCACAACGTGTACTCCCGGTTAGGAATCGCCTTAAGGCTTGCCATCCGCTCCATACTGCAACCAGGAGTTACCGAAATACAACCATAACGCGCATTCAGTGACATTCTGTTACGTTCCATGCCCGTCCGGCCATGTCGGCTGGGGGCAGCCGGGAGCGGAGCGGGTCGCGCCCTTGCATCTGCCTGCGCCTGCGACAGGATCGGTCCGGCAAGGAGAGGGGGGATCCATGCTCATCATCCACGGTGTGGCGAAGAGCCGCGCGTTCCGCTGCATCTGGGCCGCCGAGGAGGCGGGGCTGCCCTACGAGAATGTGCCGGTCAGCCTCGGCCCGGAGACGAGGGCGGGCGCCTTCGCGGCTCTGAACCCCAACGCCAAGATCCCGGCCCTGCAGGACGGCACGCTGGTGCTGTTCGAATCGCTCGCCATCAACCTGCACATCGCGGCCAAGGCCGGACCGCCACTGATGCCCTCAGGCGACGATGCCAGCCGGGTCCTGCAATGGACCCTGTGGGCCGCGACCGAGATCGAGCCGAACATCATGCAATGGGCCTACAACACCATCATGCGCCCGCCGGAGCAGCGTGACCCGGCTCTCGCCGCCGCCGGAGCGGAGGCGGTGCGGCAGCGCCTGAAGGTACTGGAGCAGCACCTCGCCGACCGGCCCTTTCTGCTGGGGCGCCAATTCACCATCGCCGACTGCAACCTGGCAGGCGTGCTCTACGGCTCCTGGTTCAACGGCTTCGACTACGCGGCCTTCCCGAAGGTGAAGGCTTGGCTGGATGCCTGCCTGAACCGCCCGGCAGCGCTGCGTGCCCGCAAGCTGCGGGAGGGCTGAGCGGCGTGGACACGGGCGCGGAGATCGTCGCCGCGGCGCGGGCGCTGGATGCGCTGGGCTTCATGCCCTCGAAATCCGGCAATCTCTCCTGCCGCACCCCACGCGGCTTCCTCATCACCCCCGCCGGACTGCCCTATGCCGAGACCGCGCCGGAGGATCTGGTGGAACTCGCGCCGGATGGCACGGTGCTGGCGGGGGTGCGGCGGCCTTCCTCGGAATGGCGGCTGCATGCCGCGATCTATGCGGCGCGGCCGGAGGCGGGGGCGGTGGTGCACACTCACAGCCCCCTTGCCACTGCGCTCTCCTGCGCCCGGCAGGGAATACCGCCCTTCCACTACATGATCGCCCTGGCTGGCGGGCGGGACATCCGCTGCTCCGCCTATGCCACCTTCGGCACGGCGGCGCTGGCCGAGGCGGCGGTGCAGGCGCTGGATGGCCGCAAGGCGGCGCTGCTGGCCAATCACGGCGTTATCGCGCTGGGCGCCTCCCTGGCAGGGGCGAAAACCCTGGCAGTGGAGGTCGAGAACCTGGCCCGCCAGTATCTCGCCCTGCGAGCCGCCGGGATCGGCCCGGTGCTGCTGACCGAGGCGGAACTGGACGCGGTCCTTGCCCAATTCGGCGATTACGGCCGGCTCGCCTAGCCTGCGGCCGCCCCGGGGGCAGCCGGGGCATGGGCCGCTGGCCCGATGGAATCCGCGTCGTGGACCAGGATCGGCCTGACTAAGACCAGGCTGATCCTGGTCCAGGTTTTGTTGCCGATTCACGTCCTGGGGGCCGAGGCAGTGCCTCGAACCCACCCAGGACGATCGCAGGCTAGCGGAAATGCAGCTCCCGCACCGTGCAGGTCTCGATGTTGCGGCGCTCCGTCGCGGTGCCGTCGGTATAGACGACGCGGATGTCCACGGTGCAGATCTTGCCGGCGGGCAGGCTCACCCAGATGCCGCGGCCTGGCGGCAGCACGTTCCGGCCCAGCCGGTCCGGCCCCCAGCTCCGGTCGGAACTGAGCGAGATGTGGAGGTTGTTCACCGGGACGCCGGAGCGGTTGACGAATCGGAAGCTGGGGTCGGCCACCGCGCGCGCCGGGGCGCCGCCCCAGACGATGCGGGACAGGCTGCAGGCATTCACCTGCCAGCGCGTCTCCTCCGCCCCGCCCTGGAAGACCACGCGGATGTCGAGCACGCAGTCGCTGAGCCGTGGCACCACCCAGAAGCTCTGGCCCGGATACAGCACCGCATCGCCCAGCACGTCCCTTCCCCAATTGTTCACGCGGGAGGGGGAGACATAGATCCGCTCGATGATCTGGCCGGTGTTGTTAACCAAGCTGAAGCGGTTCTGCGCGGAGGCAGGGGCCGCCCCGCAGGCCATGGCCAGGAGCAGGCCGAGGGCCAACATGATCCTCGCGCGCATATGTCGTCTCCATTCTCCTATCGTAACCCTCGGCAGGTTATCATGATGATCCCGGAAGAAAAGCCGGCGGTGGCGCCGCCCGGCTGCCGCTGCTAGCCTGCCGCGATGCAGCGTCCTGCTTCCTCCTTGCGCCTCGGACTCCTTGCGGCCGCGCTCCTCTCGGCCTGTGCCGCAGGCGGCGCGCCTGCCGGCGAGCGCGGTGCGCGTGGCGGTGAGCCTTCCCTCCGTGGCAATTTCGGCGCCTATCTGGCCGGCCGTTTCGCCGCGGCGGAAACCGATACGCGCGCTGCCGCGGACAACCTGCTGCAGGCGCTGCGCGCCGATCCGGAACAGCCGGAAGTGCTGAACCGCGCCTTCCTGGCGGCCCTGCTGGACGGCAGGCCGGAGGCGCAGCGCCTGGCCCGCCGCCTTCCCGACAATCCCGCCGCCAACCTGTTGCTCGCCGGCGGCGACGTCCAGGCCGGACGCTGGGACCGGGCGGAGCAACGGCTGCGCGCCATGGGCCGCAGCGGGCCGGTGCAGATGCTGCAGCCGGTGCTGCTCGCCTGGGTGCAATTGGGCCGCGGCCAGCCCGATGCCGCCCTGGCCACGCTCCGGCCGCTGATCGAGGGAAACCGGCTCCGTGCCCTCCATGGCCTGCATGCCGCGCTGATCGCCGATGTCGCCGGCCGGCCGCGGGAGGCCGAGCGCTATGCCCGCATGGCGGTGGCCGACCAGCCCCTGCCACCTTGGCGCGTGGCGGTGCTGGCCGCCGGCGTGCTGACCCGGGCCGGGCGGGAGCAGGAGGCACAGCGGCTGCTCGACCAGATTGCCGGCAGCGGCGAGGATGTGGCGCTGGCCGTGACCGAAAGCGGCCGCCGCGCCCTGCTCGCGGCGCGTGGCGTTGCCTCCCCCACCGATGGCATGGCTGAAGCCTATACGGCGCTGGCTGGCGCCCTGCGCGGCCAGGGCTCGGCCGATTTCGCGCTGATCCTAACGCAACTGGCGCTGCGCCTGCGGCCCGGCTTCGCCCCGGCGCTGATCCTCACCTCCGATGTGCTGGCCGAGGAGGAGCATGAGGAGCAGGCGCTGACCGCGCTGGACCGCATCGCCGCGGACGACCCCCTGGCGCCGGTGGTCGGGCTGCGCCGCGCCGCGCTGCTCGACAAGCTGGACCGGACGGAGGAGGCGATCGCGGAACTGCGGCGGCTGGCCGCAGCCTATCCGACCATGCCGCAGGCCCCGGCGCGCCTCGGCGACCTGCTGCGCCGGCGCAACCGCTTCGCCGAGGCAGCCACCGCCTATTCCGACGCCGTCTCGCGCATCCCCCATCCTGGCGCGCGCGACTGGACGCTCTTCTTCGCGCGCGGCATCGCGCTGGAGCGTTCCGGCGACTGGACACGGGCGGAGGCCGACCTGCTGCGTGCGCTCGAACTCTCGCCCGAGCAGCCCTATGTCCTGAACTATCTCGGCTATTCCTGGGCGGAGCAGGGCAAGAATCTTGACCGTGCCAAGGCCATGCTGCTGCGGGCGACGGAACTCCGGCCGCAGGACGGCAACATCGCCGACAGCCTGGGCTGGGTGCTGTTCCGCCTGGGCGACATCGCAGGCGCGGTGGAGTGGCTGGAGAAGGCGGTGGAGCTGGAGCCACGCAACAGCGTCATCAACGACCATCTGGGCGATGCCTACTGGGCCTCAGGCCGGCAGCGGGAGGGACGCTTCCAATGGCGCCGCGCCCTGACCCTGGAGCCGGAGCCTGCCGAGATCCCGAAGATCGAGTCCAAGCTGCGGGACGGCCTGCCCGGCTACCCGACCAGCAGTGCGCAACGCTGACGCTGCCGCCATGGCGGGGATGACCGAGCCGGCGCCGGCCAAGGTGAACCTGTTCCTGCACGTCACCGGGCGGCGGGCGGATGGCTATCATTTGCTGGACAGCTTGGTGGTGTTCGGCCCGGCGGCGGATTCGCTGCGTGCCGCCCCGGCGGATGAACTGAGCCTGGCGTTGGAAGGGCCTTTCGGGGCGAGGCTGGAGGCAGAGCCGGATAATCTGGTGCTGCGCGCGGCGCGGGCGCTGGCGGCGGCGGCGGGCATCGAGCCGCGGGCGGCGCTGCGGCTGGAGAAGCGTCTGCCGGTGGCCTCCGGCATCGGCGGCGGCTCGGCCGATGCGGCGGCGGCGCTGAGGCTGCTGGACCGGCTTTGGGGTCTGGACCTCGGCATGGGGCGGTTGCGGGAGATCGGGGCGGGGCTCGGGGCCGATGTCCCGGTCTGCATCGAGGCCCGGCCGGCGCGGATGGGGGGTGTGGGGGAGGTGCTCTCGCCCGCCCCCGTGCTGCCGGAATGCGGGCTGCTGCTGGTGAATCCCGGGGTGGCGCTGGCGACCCCGGCGGTGTTCCGGGCGCGGAGTGGCGACTTCTCGCCGCCTGCCGCGTTGCCCGCTGGCTGGCCGGATGCGGCGGCGATGGCCCGCGACCTGGGGGCGCTGCGGAACGACCTTGAGGCACCGGCGGTCACTCTCTGCCCGCCGGTGGCGGAGGTGCTGGCGGCGCTGGCCGCCCTGCCGGGCTGTCTGCTGGCACGGATGAGCGGCTCCGGCGCCACCTGCTTCGGGCTCTTCACCGATGCAGCGGCGGCGCGGCGGGCCGCCGCGCTGCTGCCACGAGGCTGGTGGCGGGAGGCTGGGGGGCTTTACGGCGGGGGTGGCTGACGCTTATTCAGCGCCATCGCCTGCTGGGGCGTAGCCAAGCGGTAAGGCAGCGGTTTTTGGTACCGCCATTCCCAGGTTCGAATCCTGGCGCCCCAGCC
>CALGVL010000149.1 GCA_937930165.1 uncultured Acetobacteraceae bacterium | reverse complement strand
TTTCCCTACACGACGCTCTTCCGATCTCGCATTGGCCAGCCGCACCAGCGGCACGCAGCGGTCGCGCGGCAGCCCACTCTCCTGCGCCACGATGCCAGCTTCGGCCTCCGGCGGCGGAAAGCCGAAATCCAGGGCCAGGAAGCGCTGCCGCGTGCTCGGCTTCAGCCCCTTCAGCACGTTCTGGTAACCGGGGTTGTAGGAAGCCACCAGCATGAAGCCGGGCGGCGCCTCCAGCAGTTCGCCGGTGCGCTCCAGCGGCAGGATGCGGCGGTCGTCGGTCAGCGGATGCAGGACGACGGTCACGTCCTTGCGCGCCTCCACCACCTCGTCGAGGTAGCAGATGGCGCCCTCCCGCACCGCCCGGGTCAGCGGCCCGTCCACCCAGACCGTATCGCCGCCCTTGAGCAGGTAGCGCCCGGTCAGGTCCGCTGCAGTCAGGTCGTCATGGCAGGAGACGGTGTAGAGCGGGCGACCCAGGCGGGCTGCCATATGTGCAACGAAGCGGGTCTTGCCGCAGCCGGTGGGCCCCTTCAGCAGCAGCGGCAGCCGGTTGCGGAAGGCGTGCTCGAACAGGGCACACTCGTCGCCGATGGGCGCGTAGTAGGGAATCTCCGGCGGTGCGGCGCCCGAGGGATCGGCCGCCACATTCCACCGGTTCCCGGCCGTGGAGAGGTCCACGGGGCTGCCTCCCTTCACTCGGCCGGCTGCGGCGCCGGGGCCGCCTCGAGACGCGCCGGGCGGTCCTCCCGCACCGGACCGAGGATGGAATAGAGATACATGAGGACGGCGAGCGCGACGACGAGGCCGGCGCCGAGCCGCATCCAATAGAACAGCGCGATCTGCTCCTGCACCTCCATGTATTGCATCCCCATCACCCGCTGCAGGTGCACCTGGACGACGCCGCCGAAGGTCAGCGTCACGGTCATGAAGACCACGCCCGAGGTCATCAGCCAGAAGCTCCACATGTTGAGCACCTGGTTGTAGGGCTGGTGTCCGCGCAGATAGGGCATGGCGTAGGTGATGATCGCCAGGTTGATCATCACATAGGCGCCGTAGAAGGCCAGATGGCCGTGCGCCGCCGTGATCTGCGTGCCGTGACTGTAGTAGTTCACGAAGGACAGGGTGTGCAGGAAGCCCCAGACACCCGCCCCGAAGAAGGCCGTCACCGTGCAGCCGAGCGACCAGAGCAGCGCCGCCTTGTTCGGATGGTCCCGCCGGCCGCGCCAGACCATGGTGAAGCAGAACAGCACCATGACGAAGAAGGGCGCGACCTCGAAGGTGGAGAAGATACTGCCCACCCACTGCCAGTAGCCCGGCGCGCCGATCCAGAAATAGTGATGGCCGGTGCCGAGCAGGCCGGAGAACAGCGCCAGCCCGACGATGGCATAGAGCCACTTCTCCACCACCTCGCGGTCCACGCCGGTCATCTTGATGATCAGGAAAGCAAGGATGGAAGCCAGCACCAGCTCCCACACGCCTTCCACCCAGATATGGACGACCCACCACCAGTACAGCTTGTCCACGGCGATGTTCGCCGGGTTCCAGATGGCGAAGACCCAGAAGATGGCGATGCCCCAAAGGCCCAGCAGCAGCACGCTGGTGATGGAGGTACGGCGCCCCTTCAGCACCGTCATCGAGACGTTGTAGAGGAAGATCAGCGCCACGGCGACGATCGCCCACTTGACCCAGAGTGGCTGCTCCAGGAACTCCCGCCCGTTATGGATGCCGAAGAGATAGCCGACCACCGCGGCCAGCGCGCCGAACAGCAGCAGCGCGAACTGGATGTAGGCAAGCAGCGGACTTTCGATGTCGCGCTCCGCCTCCTCCGGGATCAGGTAGTAGGCCGCGCCGAAGAAGCCCATCAGCAGCCACACGATCAGCGCGTTGGTGTGTATCATCCGCAGGATGCTGAAGGGCAGGATCTCCGCCATGAAATTCGGCAGGACATAGACCGTCCCGGCAAGCAGGCCGAACAGGATCTGCACCGCGAACAGCCCCAGCGCGCCCAGGAAGTAGGTGTAGGCCACCCTCTGGCTTGCGTATTTCATAGCGCCGTCCTCCCCCTCAGCCCGCCTCGTTGGGCGGCCAGCCCTGGGTGTTGATCCTGCTGACGAATTCCAGGAAGTCGGCGAGATCGCTGATCTCCTGGTCGGTAAGGTTGAATTGCGGCATCTGTCGCCGGCCAGGGACGCCGCTGGGCTGCGAGGCCATCCAGGCGGCCAGGGTGGCACGCGCGCCCTCCGGATCCGTGTCGCCGCCCCAGCGCTTCCAGACATTGCCGAGCTCCGGCGCGAAATAGGCGCCTTCACCCAGCAGCGTGTGGCAGTTGATGCAGGAGTTGCGCTCCCAGACCTCCTTGCCGCGCACCACGCCCTCGGTCATCCCGGAGAGCGGGGCGCTGGTCCTGTTCATGTAGAGATGGCTGTGTACCGTCAGGGCCACGAAGGCGACGAGGAAGAAGGCCGAGCCCCCGTAGAAGATGTTGCGCGTCGCGGCCTTGGTCAGGCGCTCAGGCATCGCTCCACCTCCGGTCGGCTGCTGCGGTGGGACAGGCGGGCGACGGCGCGCCGGCCGGTCGTTCTTCGGTCCCCACGCGCCTGGCATGCTCCAGACGCCCTGTCGGTCCACGCATCGGAGAATCGCTCCCCCTTGGCATCCCGGCAGCCTGTGCCGGGGATAAAGCTGCTTGCGGGATGCATCTTATACGCTATGTAGTGGCATGCCAACCACGGTTGAACATTCCCGAGCGGAAGCGGTTCCCTCGGATGCCGGTTGGGGGCCGCTGTCGCGCCTGCCGGGCAACCCGATGATGTGGATCCTGATCCTCGGGGAGCTTGCAGTGTTCGGCGTCTTCTTCGTCGGCTTCGCCGTGGCGCGCGCGCTCGACCCCGTCACCTTCGATGCGTCACAGGCGCATCTCGACCGCACCATCGGCGCGGCGAACACGCTTCTGCTCATCACCAGTGGCTGGCTCGCCGCCCTCGGCGCACGGGCAGAGGTGTCGGGCCGGAATCCCCGCGCCCTGCTGGCCGGCGCGGCGGTGCTGGGCGTCCTGTTCCTGGCGGTGAAGGCGCGGGAATACGGCGCGGAAATCGGCGCGGGATTCTATCCCGAGACGAACACCTTCTTCACGCTCTATTATCTGCTGACGGGATTCCACGCGCTGCATGTCGTGATGGGCGTGGTGCTGCTCATCATCGTCGCCTGGCTACGTGGCATCAACAATGTCGAGACGGGATGCGCCTTCTGGCACATGGTCGATCTGATCTGGGTGATCCTCTACCCGCTCGTCTATCTGATCCGCTGAGGAAGCGATGGGAATGGCGCTGACCCGCACCTGGCTCATCCTCATGCTGCTGACCCTCACCGCCCTGTCCATCGGGCGGCCCGCCGGGGATGCACCGCTCGGCGCCGCGGCGGTTGCCGGCCTGCTGTTCGTCTCCGGCTTCAAGGCCGTGCAGATCCTGCGGAATTTCCTCGGCCTGCGACATGCCGGCACGGGCTGGCAGGCGGTCTTCATCCTCTATTTGGCGCTGATCGCGGCGGCCATCCTCGGCGCCTATCTGGCGGCTGAAATGGGCCTGCTGGCCGGACTGCGCTGACCTTCCCGGCTGGTCAGGCCAGCATCGCCGCGGTCCTCGCCAGCACCCCCGAGGTGGCAGCGCGGTAGGCTTCCAGCCGGTCGGGCACTTCGCTCTCCTCCCCCTTCCAATTGAAGGAGAAACAGAAGGTCACCGGATGGGCGCGCACTACCATCTGGCCGGCCACGGCGACGGCATTGTCGCCCCGCCAGAAGATGCTGCCGCCCTTGGCATAGGCGGCGATACCGGGCGGCACGATCAGCGGGATGGCATCCGCCATGGCCTGCACATGCCGGAAGTCCGCCAGCGTCTCCGGCCTACGGAAGAACTCGCCGGACAGGGCGCGGCGATACCAACCGACCAGCTCCGTCGCCGTGCTCACGCAGGTCTCGATGTCGTTCACCGGCGGCCGCGGCGGCCCGACCGGTTGCCGCAACGCCCGCTGGACGCCATCCCAGCCAAGATCGGTACCGGGTGGCGCGCCCGCCAGGACGGAGAACATTCGCCGCGTGGAGGAGGGAATGCGCGTGGCGCGCAGCCCCGCATCCCGCACCAATTCGCGCACGCGCCCGGCCCCGAGGACGTGCATCGCCGCATCCGTCGCCGTATTGTCGCTATGCGCGATCATCGCCTCCAGCACCGCGCGGGCCTGGGTCGTGCCGGAGAGATGCTCCAGCACCGGGCTGACCAGGGAGCGGATGCCGTCATCGATCGTCACCTGCTCGTCCAGCCGGCGCCGGCCTGCCTCCACCTCCTGCAGCCAGGCAGCGAGCACGAAGGTCTTGAAGGCGCTGCCGACGAAGAGCGGCAGATCCGGCTGGAAAGCCAGACGCCAGGAAGTGTCGGGAGAGGCGGCCTCGACCAGCAGGCTCTTCTCCCCAGGCAGGTTGATGAAACGCTGCAAGGCTGCCTGAAGGGCCGGATCGTCCGGTGCGGGGCCGGGCTGGGCAAGGGCCGGCATGGTCACGGCCGAGGCGGCGAGCATGAAGGTCCGGCGGCGCATCTGGACCCCTTCCCTGGTGTTTGCCGGCGCCGGAGGCCGGCGTCGCATTGCAACCGTCCCTGATCCGCGATGCCGGCGTCAACCGTCGCGCCGCCGAGGCGCCGGACTGCCGTTCACGAAAATGGCACATCCGGCGCGGGCGGCTGCAGCAGCAGGGCCAGCGCCCGCCGCAGCGCCCCCACCGGATCGCGCCCATCGCCCGTCACCACCAGCGCGATATGGCTGCCGCGCTCCACCATCTGCCGGGCCCCGGGCAGCAGGGCGGAGGCGAGCGGCACAAGCCCGTCATTGGGTCCGGCACGCCGCTCCAGCCAGCGCCTGGCCATGGCCCAGGGCCATTCCCGCCACTGCACCCGGTCGCCCCGGCTCAGCACCGCCGCGGCCGTGACCACCGGCAACTGTTGCAACAGCGCCGCCACTGCCCCGCCATGCTCCTGCATCCAGGTGGCGCGGGCGGCGGTCGTCAGATCCCGTACCCCTTCCCCGGTGCCGAAGCCGAGCAGCCGCACTGCGCCCAGGGCGAGCCTGCGCGGCACCCATCGCCGCATGACGGCATCCGCCACGGCCGAGCCGGCGAAGGGCGACTGCAAGGCGATCAGCCCGGCGCAGTGCGCCGCCGCATTGGGATCAAGCAGGGCCTCCAGCGCCTCCAGCCCGCCCTTGCTGTGGGCAAGCACCAGGGCGGGCCGCTCCTCCGCCAGCAGGGCCTCGCGCAGCGTCGCGGCATTGCCGGCGACCGAATCTGCGGTCGGCACCCGCACTACCTCAGGAAGCGCGCCCATGCGGCGCAGCCAGTCCTGCTGCGCGCCCATATAGTCCAGGCCGAGCAGGCGCACCGCCGGGGAGGCTTCCCCGAACAGGCCATAGGCCACCAGCACGCGCCGGCCGGCGAGCCATCCGGCGAGTGCCGCCTCGCCAGCCTCCGTCACAGTGGCGCGCAGGCGTCGCGTAGCCAGGCGGCAGTCTCCGCATCGCAATGCGGCGCCACCTCGGCCAGCACGCGGGCCTGGTAGGCGTTGATCCAGCCGCGCTCCGCCGCAGTCAGCATGCCGGGCTCGATCAGCCGGCGCTCATAGGGCGCAAGTGTCAGCGTCTCGAATTCCAGGAAGGGCTTCGTCTGGTCGGGCTGCTTCGGCGCCTCCCGCACCAGCAGCAGGTTCTCGATGCGGATGCCGTACTGGCCGGGCAGGTAATAGCCCGGCTCGTCGGAGAGGATCATGCCCGGCCGCAGGGGCACCGGCTTGGCCGCGCGGCTGAAGGCAACCGGCCCCTCATGCACGGAGAGGAAGCTGCCGACGCCATGGCCGGTGCCGTGGTCGTAATCCAGCCCCGCATCCCAGAGCGGCCGGCGGGCGATGGCATCCAGATGCGGCCCCGCCACGCCCTGCGGGAAGCGCAGCGTCGCCAGCGCAATATGGCCCTGCAGCACGCGGGTGTAGCGTTCCCGGAGCTGCACCGGCGGCTCGCCCGGCCCGGTCCAAAGGGTGCGGGTCACATCCGTGGTGCCGTCGAGATACTGGGCGCCGGAATCGATCAGATAGCATTCGTCCGGGTGGATCGGCCGGTTGCTCTCGGGCGTGACGCGATAATGGACGATGGCGCCATGCTCGCCGGCGCCACTGATGGCAGGGAAGCTCTCGGCCCGGAACAGATCCACCTGCCGGCGGAACTCCAGCAATTGCCCGGCGGCGCTCATCTCCGTCTCGCCGCCTCGCGGCGCAGCGCGATGGAACCAGGCGAGGAAACGAGCCAGCGCCACGGCGTCGCGCCGATGTGCGGCACGGGCGCCCTCCTGCTCCACCGGGTTCTTGCAGGCGCGCGGTAGGCGGCAGGGATCCTCGCCAGCGATGACGGTGGCGCCGGCATCGCGCAGCGTCTGGGCGATCCAGGCCGGCGTCGCCTCCGCATCCACCCGCACGCGCCTGCCGGAGAGCGCCCGCAGCGCCGCCTCCAGCTCGCCGCGTGGCCGCACCACCACGTCATTGCCGAGATGCATCCGCGTCTCCGGCGGCAGCTTGCCGGGCTCCATGAACACCTCGGCCGAGCCGTCCGCCCGCAGCAAGGTGAAGCCCAGGGCAAGCGGGGTATGCTCCAGGTCCCCGCCGCGGAGGTTCAGCAGCCAGGCGAGGGAATGCGCATCCGCCAGCACCGTCGCATCCTCGCCGCCCTCGCGCAGCGCCGCAGCGGCCTCCGCCCGCTTTTCCGCCGCGGACTTGCCGGCGTATTGCAGCGGGTGCGGCACGGCAGGGGCGGATGGCGGGGCGGGGCGGTCACGCCAGATGGCATCGAGCGGGTTGGCGGGCAGCGGCACCAGTGTCACCTCCGGTGCCTCCAACCGCTTCAGCCCAGCCTCGGGGTGCAACCAGGGGTCATACCCAATTTGCATACCTGCTGCGTGCTGCTTGAGCCACTCGGCTGGGGGCTCCTCGGTGATGTGCCGCCGCTCCCACAGGGCCGGGTCGGTCTGCTGTGCCGCCTGGGTGGTGTAGCGGCCATCGATGAAGAGCGCGGCCCGGTCCGGCAGCACGATGGCGAGACCGGCGCTGCCGGTGAAGCCGGTGAGCCAGGCCAGCCGCTCACTGGAGGGCGGGACGTATTCGCCAAGATGCTCGTCGGCGCGGGGCACCAGGAAGCCGTCCACGCCGGCGCGGGCAAGCTCGGCGCGTAGGGCGGCAAGGCGTTCGGCTGGGGTCACGTCGGGTTGCTCCTCGCGAGATTCGTTACATTGACCGCGTCAATTCTCACAGATCCATGCGCCTGACGCATGGCTCCGCTTCGCCCTTGACGCATACCGTGGTGCATCGCCGGGTCTATCTCAAAGGCAGAAGTGCGCTGGACCCGCACCCGCGCCGGGCCGAACGGACCCGAGCGCAAGAGCCGGAACGCTTACCATGGACACCCGTATGACCAAGGCTGAGGCCGCGCTCCTCCTGCCTTTCCCCAAGACTCCCACAGCCGACCGGATCGAGGCTGTCCGCCTCGCCGCCGCCGCGGCCCGGGATGCTGCGCTCGCCTCCTGGCTGGGCCGCGCCTATCACCGCATCCGGGACCGGATGGCTGACTGGTATCAAAGGCAACTCGCCACGCGGGAGCTGAATGCGCTGAGCGACCGTGAGTTGGCCGATATCGGCCTGACCCGCGGTGACCTGCCCCGCATCCTTGCCCGGCCGGCGCGCCGCGACGCCCGCAAGGGTGCTGCTCAGCCCGCCTGACCTGCCAGGGCCGGGAGGGGGCGCCCTCCCGGCCTCGCTCGCGACGGCGAGTTCGTTGCGCAACGCATGGCAGGGTCGGCGCGCAACGCAATTGCGAAAGCGCTGCAACCGGCCTCTGATGCGGCCATGCCGGTTGCAATCTGGGTCGTGGTCGCCGCGGCCGCCGCCTCTATCAGCCTCGCCCTCGGGGTCAGGCAGACCTTCGGACTGTTCCTGCTGCCGCTGGCGCAGGAGCAAGGGCTTTCGCCCGCGATCCTCGGCACCGCCGTGGCGGTGCACAACCTCGTCTGGGGCCTGGGCCAGCCGGTTTCCGGCGCGATTGCCGACCGGCATGGCGCGGGGCGCGTCATGGCCGGGGGCGCGCTGTTCCTCGCAGCCGGGCTGGCCCTGCCGGCGCTGCTCCCCAACGCGCTGACCATCCTCTTCGGCATCGGCATCCTGACCGGGATCGGCGTCTCCTGCACCGGTACCGGCGCGGCGCTGGCCGCGGTGGGCCGCGCCGTGCCGCCGGCCAGGCGGGGGGAGATGATCGGCCTGGCCAGCGCCGGCGGTTCACTGGGCCAAGCGGCGATGGTGCCGGTAGCGCAGAGCCTGATCGGCGGCTTCGGCGCGGTGGTGACGCTCGGCATCCTGGCGCTGACCATGCTGGTGATCGTGCCGGTCGCCCGGGCGGTCGAGTGGCGCCCGCCACGGCAGGCAGGGCCGGCACCGACCGGGCTGGCCGGGCTGCCCGCCCTGGCCGGCATGGCGCTGCGCGACCGGGACTATGCGCTGCTGACCGTGGGCTTCTTCGCCTGCGGCTTCCAGCTCGCCTTCCTGACCATGCACCTGCCCTCTCATGTCGTGCTCTGCGGCCTGCCGGCGGGGCTCGGCGCCATGGCGCTGATGACGATCGGGCTGTTCAACATCCCCGGAAGCTGGCTCTGCGGCCGGGTGAGCAATTACATGCGGCCCGAACTGGCACTCGGCTGGGTCTATATGCTGCGCAGCGTGGCCATCGCCTGCTTCGTGCTGGCACCGCCGAGCTATGCCGGCACGCTGGTCTTCGCCGCGGTGATGGGCTTCACCTGGCTCGGCACCATTCCGCTGACCAGCGCCGCCATCGCCCGCCGATTCGGCGTGGCGGATCTGGGAGCGCTCTACGGCGTATGCTTCCTCTCGCACCAGGTCGGCGGCTTCCTGGGTGCCGGGGCCGGCGCGGTGCTGCTGGAGACGACCGGCAGCTACGACGCCTTCTGGCCGGTGATGATCGTGGTCGGGGTGGCGGCCTCCGCCGTGAACTGGATCACGCGGCCGCCGGTGCGGGTGATGGCCTGAGGCGCGGCGCTGCCGGACCGGTGCCTCAGCCCTTGCGGAGCACCAGCGTCGTCCACGGCCCGATGTCGTAGCGCGCCTCCAGCGCCAGCCCCTGTCGCCGGTGCGCTGCCAGCACCATGCGCGCCTGGGTGCCGAGAAGCCCGGCCAGGATCGCCGTGCCGCGCGGCGCCAGATGCGCCGCTAGGTCCCGCGCCATGGCGCAGAGCGGCCGGGCGAGGATATTGGCGAAGACCAGGTCGTAGCACCCGCCCCGCACCACCCGGTGCCGCCAGCCATCCGCCAGCCGCGCCGAGACCAGCCGCTGCTCGCCATTCAGCCGAGCATTGTCGTTGGCGACGCGCACCGACCAGGGTTCGATATCGGTCGCCAGCACCGGTCGGTGCAGCAGCTTCGCTGCGGCCATGGCCAGGATGCCGGAGCCGGTGCCGAGATCCAGGATCCGGCGCGGCTTCCGGTGCGCGATGCGCTCCAGCGCCAGCAGGCAGCCGCGAGTGGAATTGTGCTCGCCGCTACCGAAGGCGAGGCCGGCATCCAGGCGCAGAGATCGGAAGAGCACACGTCT
>CALGVL010000148.1 GCA_937930165.1 uncultured Acetobacteraceae bacterium | reverse complement strand
TGCCGCCTTCGGCCTGGCGGGGCGGGAGCATCATCGCCCCGGCCGTCTTTCGGGTGGCGAGCAGCAGCGCGTCGCCATCGCCCGCGCCCTGGCGAACCACCCGCGCATCCTGCTGGCGGACGAGCCGACGGGGAACCTGGATGTCGGCACCAGCGACCGGGTTTTCGGCGAATTGCTGAATGCCGTGCGCAATCACGGCGTCGCGGCGCTGATCGCCACCCACAACCCGGATCTCGCCGCCCGCATGGACCGCGTGGTGACGCTGCGGGAGGGCAGGGTGGTGCCGGGCTGACCCTGCCCTTGCCGGGCACGCCTCACTCCGCCGGCAGCATCGCCGGCGCGGAGCCTGGCTCCTCCACCTCCTCGCGGGCGGAGCAGAGCAGCAGTAGCCGCGCCAGGAACAGCACCACCCCGGCCAGCCAGATCAGAGCGGCGAGGATCGCCATCTCCGGCGTCTGGTGCTCGATGGAAAGATAGATGCCGAACGGGAACAGGATCGCAGCGCCGGCGGACAGGCCGAACTGCGCCAGCGCCGCCACGCGGTTCCGCGCCAGTGCCGGCCAGGCCCGGTAGGTCAGCCCCATCAGCCCCAGCGAGGTCCAGCCCAGCAGGTTCAGATGCGCATGCACCGGCGCCAGGTGGAAATCATGCGCGATGCCCATGGCGATTCCGAGCGAGACGCCCACCAGCAGGCATGTCGCCGCCGCCACCAGAAACCAGAGATCGATCCTCGGCATGTCACCGCCTCCTTCGTCGACGGAGCGGCATGTGCCAGGATCAGGTTTCAGCGGAATGTCGCGATGCGCGCGGAATGGTTTCATGAGTTTCGCGTCGCCACAGTGCGCCGACCAGCATGCCGGCAATCACCGTCACCATTCCCGCGGCCTGCAAGGGCGTCACCTCCTCTCCCAGGATCAGCCAGGCCCAGAAGGTGCCCAGGGCCGGCACCAGCGGCGGCAGCAGCGCCCCGCGCGCCGGGCCCAGGGCGGCGACCGCCCGGCTGTAGAGGATCACCCCCAGCCCGCCGGCCACCAGCCCTTGATAGCTCGCCTGGATCGCCGCCTCTCCCGGATTCTGCGGGACGCCGCCCAGCCCGAACACCGCCAGATGCACCGGCACCCAGGCGAGGGAGAAGGCCCCCATAATGCAGGCAGTGCGCAGGCCGCTTACCCTCCAGCGTCGCATCAGCACGCCGTAGAGCGCCCAGTTGAAGCCGCTCCAGAACAGCAGAAGGTCGCCGATCCAGGTCCGGTTGCCGCCCTCCAGCAGGCTGGCGCCGCCGATCATCAGCAGCCCGGCCCCCAGGATCGGCAGGCCCAGCCGCACGCCCGGCCCCGGCCTGTCCCGCAGGATCAGCCAGCCCAGAATCGGCGCACAGACCATGGTGCCACCCGGATTGAGAACGGCCGCATGGGTCGCCGGGGCGAATTCCAGCGCCGCGGCGGTCAGCAGGAAATAGGGCGCGCCGCCGAGCACGGCCAGCACCACGCCGCGCCATATCGCCAGCCCGCCCATGCCGATGCGCAGCAGCAGGACCAGGAAGAGCGGCCCGGCCACGATGTAGCGGAGCAGCACCAGATCGGCGACCGAAAGCCCATTGCCCAGCCCATGCCGCGAGGACACGAAATTGCCGCTGAACATCATCATGGCGAGCACGCCGCCGATGATCGCGGCACGGTCCGGCTTTTCCCTGGGATCGGTCATCGGCGCGCAGCATGCCTCTCCCTGCATGACCCGGCCAGGGGAGGCATACTGCCCATGCCCCGGCGTGCTATCCTGGCCGCCCAGGGGAGTCATCCATGGCCGCCGATCCGTCCTCCTTCGTCCATCTGCATGTCCATTCCAGCTATTCGCTCTCGGAAGGCGCGATCAAGGCGGACAAGCTCGCGACGCTGGCCAGGGATGCCGGCATGCCGGCGGTGGCGCTGACCGATACGGCCAATCTGTTCGGCGCGCTCGAATTCGCCCAGAGCTGCCAGGGGAAGGGGGTGCAGCCGATCATGGGCTGCCAGCTCTGGCTCTCCCGCAGCGCCGCGGACGAGAGGCCGGAGGCGGAGCGGCAGGCGCCGGATCCGGTGGTGGCGCTGGCCATGAATGCGCGCGGGCTGGACAATCTGCAACGCCTCTCCTCGCGCTCCTTCCTGGCCGATGATCCTTCCGGCAAGCCCTGTCTGAAGCTCGCCACCCTGCAGGAACATGCCGAGGGGCTGATCCTGCTCACCGGCGGCACCACCGGCCCCATCGCCCGCTTGCTGGCCGAAGGCCGGCGTGAGCCTGCCGCGCGCCTGCTGGCCCAGCTCCGAGAATCCTTCCCCGACCGGCTGGTGGTGGAGCTGCATCGCCACGGCCTTGAGATCGAACGGGCGCTGGAACCCGCGCTGCTGGCCCTGGCCGATGACCTGGCGCTGCCCATCGTCGCGGCGAACGATGTCTATTTCGCCAAGCCGGAGATGCATGAGGCGCATGATGCCCTGCTCTGCATCGCCGAGGGCCGCCTGCTGGCTGAGCCCGACCGGCGCCGCGTGACGCCGGAGCACTGGTTCAAGCCGCCTGCCGCCATGCGCGCCCTGTTCGCGGACCTGCCGGAGGCCTGCGACAATACCCTCGCCATCGCCCGCCGCTGCGCGGTGATGACGGAGGCGAAGAAGCCGGAACTGCCCATCTGTCCCAAGGTCCAGCCCGGCATGACCGAGGCCGAGACGGTGCGGGACATGGCCTGCCGCGGGCTGGAAGCCCGGCTGGATGCCATGGGGGCGGATGCCGCGACGCGCGAGACCTATCGCAAGCGCCTGGACTACGAGCTCGGCGTCATCGAGAGCATGGGCTTTTCGGGCTATTTCCTCATCGTCGCCGACTTCATCCAATGGGCGAAGTCGAAGGGCATCCCGGTCGGCCCCGGCCGCGGCTCCGGCGCCGGCAGCGTGGCGGCCTGGGCGCTGACCATCACCAACCTCGACCCGATGCGCTTCGGCCTGCTTTTCGAGCGCTTCCTGAACCCGGAACGCGTCTCGATGCCGGACTTCGACATCGACTTCTGCCAGGACCGGCGCGACGAGGTCATCAATTACGTCCGCAACGAATACGGCCATGACCGGGTCGCGCAGATCATCACCTTCGGCAAGCTCCAGGCCAAGGCGGCGGTGCGCGATGCCGGGCGCGTGCTTGGCATGCCCTATGGCCAGGTGGACCGCATCGCCTCGCTGATCCCCTTCAACCCGGCCAAGCCCATCACCCTGGCCCAGGCCATCGAGGGCGAGCCGCGCCTGCAGCAGATGCAGCGGGAGGACGAGCAGGTAGCCCGGCTGCTGGAGATTGCCAACCAGCTTGAGGGGCTCTACCGCAACGCCTCGACCCACGCCGCGGGCGTCGTCATCGGCCGCAAGCCGCTGATCGACATCGTGCCGCTCTACCGCGACCCGCGCAGCGAGATGCTGATCACCCAGTACTCGATGAAATATGTCGAGCAGGCGAGCCTGGTGAAGTTCGACTTCCTCGGGCTCAAGACGCTGACGGTGATCCGGAAGGCAGTGGACATCCTGCGCTCCCAGGGGACGGAGGTGGATATCGACCGCATCCCGCTGGACGACGCCAAGACCTATGAGATGCTCCGCAGGGGCGACGCCGCCGGGGTGTTCCAGTTCGAAGGCCAGGGCATGCGCGACTGCCTGCGGCAGATGAAGGTGGACCGCTTCGAGGATCTGGTCGCCGCCGTCGCGCTCTACCGTCCGGGACCGATGGCGAACATCCCCGCCTATTGCGCCCGCAAGCATGGCGAGCCCTGGGAGGCGCCGCATCCCAAGATCCATCACCTGGTCGCCGAGACCTACGGCATCCTGGTCTATCAGGAGCAGGTGATGCAGATCGCGCAGGAACTGGCCGGCTACTCGCTCGGCGGCGCGGATCTGCTGCGCCGCGCCATGGGCAAGAAGATCCGCTCCGAGATGGAGAAGCAGCGCGAGATCTTCACCAAAGGCGCCACCGAGCGTGGCATTGATGCCGCCAAGGCCGGCGAGATCTTCGACCTGATGGAGAAATTCGCGGATTACGGCTTCAACAAGTCGCATGCCGCGGCCTATGCGCTGGTCAGCTACCAGACCGCCTGGCTGAAGGCGAACCATCCGGTCGCCTTCCTGGCCGCCTCCATGACCCTGGATCTCGACAAGACGGAGAAGCTGGCGGGGCATATGCAGGAGGCCTCGCGCCTCGGCATTCCCATCCTGCCGCCGGACGTGAACCGCAGCGGCGCCGAATTCCTGGTGGAGAAGACCGAGGATGGCGAGGACGCGATCCGCTTCGCCCTGGCTGCGGTGAAGCGCGTCGGTGCCGGCGCCATGCGCGACCTGGTGGCGGAACGCGAGAGAGGTGGTCCCTTCGCCAGCATCGCGGATTTCGCGCAGCGCGTGGATCCGAAGCTGCTGAACAAGATGCAGATCGAGAACCTGGCCAAGGCCGGCGCCTTCGACAGCCTGGAGCCGAACCGGGCCCGCTTGGTCGCCGGCGCCGAGGTCATTCTTCGTCGCGCCCAGGCCAGCGCGGAGGACCGCGCCAGCGCTCAGATCGCCCTCTTCGGCGGCGCGGATGCGAAGCCGGAACCCCTGCGCCTGCCCGAACTGCCGGACTGGCCGCAACTGGAAAAGCTGGCCTATGAGGCGGAGGCGGTGGGCTTCCACCTCTCCGCCCATCCGCTGGATACCTACAAGGCCGTGCTGCAGCGCCTCGGCGTCACGCCTTCCTCGCAGATCGCGGAGCGGGCCAAGGCCGGCGCCACAAGGCTGAAGCTCGCCGGCACCGTAGTGGGCAGCAAGGAGCGCCCGACCCGCACCGGCAGCCGCATGGCCTGGGTGACGCTCTCCGACGCGGCCGGCTCCTATGAGGTGACGCTCTTCTCCGAAGTCCTGTCCCGCGCCCGCGACCTGCTGACCGAAGGCAATGCCGTGCTGGTCACCGCCGAGGCGCGGCTGGATGGCGAAACCCTGCGCCTCACCGCGCAGGAGATGGAAGGGCTGGAGAAGGCCGCCCAGGGCGTCGGCCAGGGCATCCGCCTCTGGCTGGAGGGCGCCGCGGCGGTCGAGCCGATCCGGGATCTGCTGACGCGGGAAGGCAAGGGCAAGGGTAGGGTGGTGGTGGTCGCCCGCATTGGCCAGGGCCAGGAGGTTGAGCTGGCCTTGCCCGGTGGGTTCAATGTCTCGCCCCGGCTGATGCAGGCGATGAAGGTGATGCCCGGCGTGGCGGAGGTGGAGGCCGTATAGCGCGCCCGGCCGCGCCATGCGGTCATGCCCGTCAGGGCAGGACATGCACCTCCGAGCGGAAGGGACCGCGGGCGGGCGGGATTGCCGTGCCCGGCGCGGGGATCAGCACATGCACGGTGCAGCGGGAGGAGGAGCCGGTCTGCACCTCCATCCGCTTCTCCAGTTGGACGCCGGCAGCGGCGAGGCGCTCCTGGAATTCCGGGATCAGCCGGTTTGCCGGGAAGTACTCGGCATCCCGCACATCCGCGGGCATAACCAGCAGGTCCTGCCGCGATGCCTCCGCAATCACCGCGTCCCAGTCGGGACGTTCTTCCCAATTCGCCAGGTCGCTGACCGCGGCGCGCCGGCCCGCACGCAGGAAGGGAAACTGCAGGGTGATCTGGTTCACCGTCAGGCTTGCACCGAAGACGCCGACGGCAACCGGTTTGCGGTCTGGCGGCACCAGCGCGGTGAGCGGGCTGTAGTCGCAGTCGTAATTCGGCCGCCAACTGGCATAATTCAGGCCTGAGGCCGGCCATGCCGACAGCGGCCCGCGCCAGGCGATGAACAGGCCAAGCCCGACCTGAAGCAGCGCCGCCATCCCGGCCAGTCCGGCCAGGAAAGGCGCCGGGCGCAGCGCCGGCGCAGTCTTCAGCGCTAGCCCGAAGCCCGCTGCCACCGGCAGGCAGAGGCCGATGACGGTGAGGCCCAGATAGCGCTCGGTCTGGTTGTTGCTGAACAGGAAGGCCGCGAGGGTCGGCAGGCCGGACAGGACGGCCAGGATCAGCAGCAGCCGCTGCGTCTCGCTCGCCCGTCGCCAAGCGATGGCCAGCAGAGCCAGCCCGGCCAGCAGCACAACCGTGCCGCCCGGCCCGAAGACATCGGCGACAAGCGTGCGCACAGCCCGCGCCGCGAAGTCGAGGCCGGTCTCCGGCCAGGGGAGGAAGGCGAAGCCCTCAGCCGAGGCTCTGGCATAGCCGACATAGCGGATGCCGTTCAGGGCGTAATGTGGCCACGCGACCAGCAGCAGCCCTGCAAGCGGTAGCACGAGCCGGATTACCAAGTGGGTGCCGTTGCGCTCCCGCCACCAGCGCCAGCCGGCGAAGCCCAGCCAGAGCAGGCCATAGGCCGGCAGGAAGGTCAGCTTGGTGAGGGTGCCGAGGCCAATCACCAGGCCGAGCAGCCCCATGCGCAGGACGGAGGCGCCGGTCGCCCGCGCCTCCAGGACCAGCAGCAGCAAGGCCAGGGCGGCGCAGAGATGCAGCACCGACTCGGTCATGAAATTCTGGGCGCCGAACAGGTTGATCGGCGCCAGGACATAGAGCAGCACGCCGGCGGCGGCCCCCACCCGGCCGGCAAACAGCCGCAGCGCCAGCCACAGCGCCAGGGCGGTGAGCAGGAACATGACCGCCGAGGCGAGGCGCAGCGCCTCCGGCGCCACAGGCCAGAACAGATAGGCGACCGGCAGCCCGACCAGCCGCAGTCCCGGAGGCAGCCAGCGGTTCCAGAGGAAGATGGAATCCCGCAGCAGCCCGCCCTCGCCGGAGCGCAGCATCAATGCATCGGACAGGCTGTTGTTGATATGTCCGACCTCATCGAAGGCGGTGAGGATCGGGTTGCGATCCAGCCAGAGCAGGGCGAGGACGAGGCAGGACAGGACAGCCAGCAGGGCCGCGCTCTCCAGCAGGTGGCGTGGCCACCGGCTGGCCGGCGTGGCACGGGATGGAGCTATCGGGGATGCCCCCGCAACGGTGGCTCGGACATTCATGCGGCCCTTCTAGACATGTGATGCCCCAGTGGCGCCTCAGAATGGGTTGAGGCCGCCCGATGGGCAGAGCGCCGGCCGGCCTTGCCGGGAGGCTTGCCCCATGCCATATGCGCGCCGCCGCTGGGGCATCGGGCTCCGGTCGGCAAATCCGCACGCGGCGCGCCCTTCCGCAACGGTCGGGTCCGGTCTCCCTCTTGGGGGAAGAGCGCCGCGGAGGCCCAACCGGACGATATGGAAGGAATTCGCCCCATGGCGATGCCACAGGTTTCCCTGCGCCAGCTCCTCGAGGCCGGCGTGCATTTCGGCCACCATACGCGGCGCTGGAACCCGCGCATGGCGCCCTACATCTTCGGCGTGCGCAACCAGGTCCACATCCTGGACCTGCAGCAGACCGTGCCGATGATGGACCGTGCGCTGCGTGCCATCCGCGACGTGGTGGCCGCCGGCGGCCGCGTGCTCTTCGTCGGCACCAAGAAGGCGGCTGCGGAGTATGTGGCCGAGGCGGCGACGCGCTGCGGCCAGTACTACGTCAACCACCGCTGGCTCGGCGGCATGCTGACCAACTGGAAGACGATCACCGGCTCCATCAAGCGCCTGAAGCAGATGGATGAGCAGCTCGCCGGCAACGTGCAGGGCCTCACCAAGAAGGAGATCCTGATGCTGACGCGGGAGCGCGACAAGCTGAACCGCGCCCTCGGCGGCATCAAGGAGATGGGCGGCCTGCCCGACATCATCTTCGTGATCGACGTGGTGAAGGAGAAGCTGGCGATCGAGGAGGCCAATAAGCTCGGCATCCCGGTCGTCGCCGTGGTCGATTCCAATGCCGACCCGCAGGGCATCGCCTTCCCGATCCCGGGCAATGACGACGCGATCCGTGCCATCAACCTCTATTGCGACTTGGTCGCGAGTGCGGTCTTCGACGGCATCTCGGCCGAGCTGCAGGCTTCGGGCGTCGATATCGGCGCGGCCGAGGCGCTGCCCGAGGAGGAGATCGAGCCGCTGACCGGCGAGCCGGTGCTGGAGGACGCGCAGGCGAGCCCGAATGTCGGCGTCAGCGGGGAGAGCCTGGAGCAGATGGTCCAGAGCGACCGCGACGACGGCAACAAGGCCGGCACGGTCTGAGCAGCACGGGCCGCCCCTCGATAGGGGCGGCCCATTGCCATCCCCGGCCGCGATCCGGGGATGGCCGCACCTAATTCGACGGAGAGAACCGATGGCCGAGATCACCGCAGCAATGGTCCGCGACCTGCGCGAGAAGACCGGCGCGGGCATGATGGACTGCAAGAAGGCGCTCAGCGAAACCGGCGGCGATATGGAGGCCGCGATCGATTGGCTGCGCAAGAAGGGTCTTGCGGCCGCCGCCAAGAAGTCCGGCCGCGTTGCGGCGGAAGGCCTGATTGGCGTCGCCAGCGGCCCCAACGTCGCCGCCATGGTCGAGGTGAATGCCGAGACCGACTTCGTGGCCCGCAACGAACTGTTCCAGAATTTCGTCGCCGAGGTGGCCGGGCTGGCCCTCTCCGTCGGCGACGACCTGGAGCGGCTGAAGGCCGCCACCTATCCGGGTACCGGCCACAGCGTCGCCGACGAGCTGACCCGCCTGATCGCCACCATCGGCGAGAACATGACCATCCGCCGGGCGAAGCGCCTGGAGGTGAAGGAGGGCGTGGTCGCCACCTACACCCACAACGCCGTCCGGCCGGGCCTCGGCAAGATCGGCGTGCTGGTGGGGCTGGAGGGCAAGAACGAGATCGACGTCCTGGAGACGCTTGGTCGCCAGATCGGCATGCATGTCGCCGCGGCACGGCCGGAGGCGCTCGACATCTCCGGCGTCGATCCCTCGGCGCTGGAGCGCGAGAAGGCGGTATTGACCGAGCAGGCCCGCGCCTCCGGCAAGCCCGACAACATCATTGAGAAGATGGTCGAGGGCCGGATCCGCAAGTACTACGAGGAGGTGGTGCTGCTGGAGCAGGTCTGGGTGCATGACGGCGAGAGCCGGGTGAAGGCCGTGGTGCAGAAGGCCGGCGTCAAGCTGGCCGGCTTCGCCCGCTTCCAGCTCGGCGAGGGTATTGAAAAGCCGGCCAGCCCGGACTTCGCCGCCGAGGTCGCGGCCGCCGCCGGCCAGGGCTAACCTGACACCGAGGGTGGGTCCGGACAGGGGGCCTGGCTAGGCCCGCCGGACCCACCCTCGCTTTCGTTAAGACCGCTAAGGCACACCCTATCCTTGCGGGGGGATGGGGCGGTGCCTATGGTTGCCCGGCCCCTGCATGGTCGCATGATGAGCCAGTCGCCCAATTACCAGCGTGTCCTGCTCAAGGTGTCCGGTGAGGCCCTGATGGGCTCCCGCGACTACGGGCTGGACACCTCCACCTGCCGGGCCATCGCCGAGGACATCAAGGGCGTGCTCGCCCTGGGCGTCCAGGTTTGCCTGGTGATCGGCGGCGGCAACATCTTCCGCGGCATCGCCGGAGCGGCGGCCGGGATGGATCGTGCCCAGGCGGACTATATGGGCATGCTCGCGACCGTGATGAACGCGCTGGCCATGCAATCTGCGCTGGAGAAGGCCGGGGTGCCGACCCGGGTGCAGAGCGCGATCGCCATGGAGTCGGTCTGCGAGCCCTATATCCGCCGGCGGGCCATCCGGCACATGGAGAAGGGCCGGGTGGTGATCTTTGCCGCCGGCACGGGCAACCCCTTTTTCACCACCGATACCGCCGCGGCGCTGCGGGCAGCCGAGATGGGCTGCGACGCGCTGCTGAAGGGCACCCAGGTGGACGGCGTCTATTCCGCCGACCCGCGGAAGAACCCGCAGGCGGAGCGTTACGTCACGCTCACCTATCTCGACATGCTTGCGCGGGACCTGGCCGTCATGGATGCGGCCGCGATCAGCCTGGCGCGCGAGAATCGGTTGCCGATCATCGTATTCAACATCCACGAACCGGGCGCCTTCACCGCCGTGATGAAGGGTGAGGGGCGCTTCACGACCGTGGTCGAGCATTAGCGGCCCGGTCGCCGAAGGCTGTCGGCCCGAGGCGCCCGGGAACCGCGCGGTAGTGTCAAAGGTCAGGTGGGCCGCGGATGTCCTGCATCCGCGCACGGCCCGCCACAAACGGGGGAAGACAGGCCATGCCGGCCGACGTGAAGGCACTGAAGCAGGACCTGCAGCGTCGCATGGACGGCGCCATGGAAACCTTGAAGAAGGAATTCTCCGGCTTGCGGACCGGCCGCGCCAGCCCGGCGCTGCTGGAGCCGATCCGGGTCGAGGCCTATGGCACCGAACAGCCGCTGAACCAGGTGGCGAACGTCTCCATCGCCGGGCCCGGCCTGCTTTCCGTCCAGGTCTGGGACAAGTCCGTGGTCAAGGCGGTGGAACTGGCCATCCGCGACTCTGGCCTCGGCCTGAACCCGCAGACCGAGGGCCAGGTCATCCGTGTCCCCCTGCCGCCGCTGACGCAGGAGCGGCGCAACGAACTGATCAAGGCTGCCGGCAAGTATGCCGAGGGCACGCGGGTCGCGATCCGCAGCGTTCGGCGGGACGGCATGGAACAGATCAAGACCTGGGAAAAGAAGCACGAGATCGGCGAAGACGACGCCAAGCACTGGGCGGACGAAGTGCAGAAGCTCACGGACCAGTATATTAAAATGGTCGACCAGGCTCTTGCCGACAAGGAAAAGGACATCCGCCAGGTCTGAGGCCCCATAGGCTCAACGAGATGTCCGTCGCGTCCTCCGCGCAGAAGCTGGCGGCTGCCGCCGTCGGCGTGCCGCCGGCGCATGTCGCCATCATCATGGATGGCAACCGGCGCTGGGCCGAGGCGCGCGGTCTGCCGGTGGCGCTCGGTCACAAGGCCGGGGCCGAGGCGGCGCGCCGGACCATCGAGGCGGCAGTCCGCGAGGGCATCAGCTGGCTGACCCTCTTTGCCTTCTCCTCGGAGAACTGGCTGCGGCCGCCGGAGGAGGTGACCGCCCTGACCGGCCTCCTGCGCCTCTACCTCCGCTCGGAGGTCGATACGCTGGTGCGGGAGGGGGTGCGGCTGCGGGTCATCGGCGACCGCGCCCGCTTCGGCGCGGAGACGATGCGCGAGATCGAGCGGGCGGAGGCGGCGACCGCGGGTGGCACCCGGCTCAACCTGACCGTCGCCCTGTCCTATGGCGCGCGGGCGGAGATCGTGGCGGCGGCCCGGGCGGTGGCGGAGGCGGTGGCGGCAGGGACGCTCGATCCCGCCCGGCTGGACGAGGCGAGCTTCGCCGGCCGGCTCTTCACCGCGGACATGCCCGATCCGGACCTGATCATCCGCACCTCCGGCGAGCAGCGGCTGTCGAATTTCCTGCTCTGGCAGGCCGCCTATGCGGAATTCGTGTTCCAGGACGTGCTGTGGCCCGATTTCGGCGCCGAGCAGCTTGCGGATGCGCTCCGCGAATTCGGCCGGCGGGAGCGGCGCTACGGTGCCCGGGCCGGCTGACATCCCCGCCTCGCCGCCACCGGCTGCAGGCTCCCGCTGGCGCGACCTGCGCAAGCGCGTGCTGTCCGCGGCCCTGCTGGGTCCGGCCGCGCTCCTCTGCATCTGGCTGGGGGCGGAAGCCTGGACCGCGCTGATGGCGGTTGCCGTGGCGGTGCTTGCCTGGGAATGGGTCCGCCTCTGCGGCTTCTCGACCCGGCGGCTCCCGGGCCTCGTCGTGCCGCTTGCCGTGCTGCTGGCCGGGGCGCTGGCGGTGGCGGATCAATGGGCGGCGGCTCTGGCGCTGCTGCCGGGCGGCGCGGGCCTGGTCTGGGCCCTGGCTCGGCTGGGGCCGCCGGCCCCTCCGCCGGGGGCCGTGCGCTCCCATGGCATCACGCCCGGGACCTGGCTGGGCTTCGGAGTGATCTATATCGGGCTGGCCGGGTTGGCGCTGATCCATCTGCGCGGCGATGCGGGGGCAGGGCTCAGGAATGTGCTCTTCCTGTTCCTGGTCGTCTGGGCCAGCGATATCGGGGCCTATATGGTCGGGCGCTGGCTGGGCGGTCCGAAGCTGGCTCCTGCCATTTCACCGAACAAGACCTGGTCAGGCTCGGCGGGCGGGCTGCTCTCGGCCATGGCGGCCGGCGGGCTGGCGGCGTATTTGATGGAATCGGCCGGTGTGGCAGTACCCCTCCCGAAGGTGCTGCTCGTCGCCTTCATCCTCGGGTTGCTGGCGCAGGCCGGGGATCTTTTCGAAAGCTGGATCAAGCGGCGCTTCCACGTGAAGGACACATCATCCCTCATCCCCGGCCATGGCGGCCTGCTGGATCGGCTCGATGCCGTATTGGCCGCGGCCCCGGCAGCGGCACTGCTCGGCATCCTGCTCGGCCCCGGCGAAGCCCTGTGGCACTGAGTCCCATGGCTGGCCCCCGCCGCGTTACCATCCTGGGCAGCACCGGCTCCGTCGGCCGGAGCACCATTGCCGTCATCGAATCGGCGCCTCCGGGCAGCTTCGCGGTGGAGGCGCTGGTCGCCGGCCGCGACGTGGCGGCCTTGGCTGCCCAGGCCCGTCGCCTCGGCGCCCGGCTCGCCGTGGTCGCCGACCCTGCCGGTTTGGCACCGCTGCGGGAGGCGCTGGCCGGCACCGGTATCGAGGCCGCTGCCGGCCCGGAGGCGGTGGTGGAGGCCGCCGCCCGGCCTGCCGACTGGACCATGGCGGCGATCGTCGGCGCCGCCGGGCTGCGCTCTACCCTCGCGGCACTGGAGCGGGGCGGCACGGTGGCGCTGGCCAACAAGGAGAGCCTGGTCTGCGCCGGCGAGATCGTGCTCGCGGTCGCCCGGCGCTCCGGCGCCGGGCTGCTTCCGGTCGATTCGG
>CALGVL010000147.1 GCA_937930165.1 uncultured Acetobacteraceae bacterium | reverse complement strand
CCGGGTCTTCAGCGCCGTGCGGTTGACGATGAGGCGGGAGGTGACCTTGGCGATGGTCTCCGTCTCCACCAGCCCGTTCGCCTTCAGGGTGCTGCCGGTCTGCACCAGATCGACGATCAGCCGCGCCAGGCCGAGGGAGGGGGCCAGTTCCATCGCGCCGTTCAGGTGCAGGATCTCTGCCTGGACGCCGCGGGCGGCAAAGTGGCGACGGGCGATATTCGGGTATTTCGTGGCGACCGTCACCGTGGACCAGCGGCTGGGGTCGTCCTGGGCGGCATTCTCCGCCGGCTCGGCCACGGCGATGCGGCAGCGGCCGATACCGAGATCAAGCGGGGCGTAGATCTCGGGATAGTCGAATTCCATCAGCACATCGGCGCCGCAGACGCCGATCTGCGCCGCGCCATGGGCGACGAAGGTGGCGACGTCGAAGGAGCGCACCCGCACCACCTCCAGCGCCGGGTCGGCGGTTTCGAAGCGCAGGCGCCGGCTGCTCTCATCGGCATAGTCGGCGGCGGGATGGATGCCGGCGCGGCCCAGCAAGGGGCCCAGTTCGGACAGGATGCGGCCCTTGGGGACCGCGAGGATGACGGTACCGGCATCCGCCGGTGCCACAGCGGCAGCGTTAGAAATCGGCAAGTCCATAGCGCGCCCTAGCACTGCTGCACGGCCGGGGACACGTAAATTTCCCATATCAGCCCGGCAGCCGTTCGATAGCGGCGCCCACGGCCGCGAGTTTCTCCTCGACCCGCTCATACCCGCGGTCGAGATGATAGACACGGTTGACGATGGTCTCTCCCTCAGCCGCCAGCCCGGCCAGGACCAGGGAGACGGAGGCGCGCAGGTCGGTGGCCATCACCGGGGCGCCGGAGAGGCGAGGCACGCCGCGAACGATGGCGGAGGCGCCATGATAGTTGATGCGGGCGCCCATCCGGGTCAGTTCGGGAACGTGCATGAAGCGGTTCTCGAAGATCGTCTCGGTGATCATGGCGGCGCCCTCCGCCACGGTCATCAGCGCCATGAACTGGGCCTGCATGTCGGTGGCGAAGCCCGGGAAGGGCTCGGTCTGCACATCCACCCCATGCAGCCCGTTGAGGCGGGTGACGCGCAGGCCGCCCGGCTCCTCGGCCAGGCCCACCCCGGCTTCCCGCAGCACGCGGGCAACGGCGCCCAGATGGTCCAGCCGCGCGCCTTGCAGCAGGACCTCCCCGCCGGTGATGGCGGCGGCGCAGGCATAGGTGCCGGCCTCGATCCGGTCGGCGATCACCCGGTGGGTGGCCGGGCCGAGGCTGCGGACGCCCTGGATGCGCAGCCGGTCGGTGCCGATGCCCTCGATCCGCGCGCCCATGCGCATCAGGCAGAGGGCGAGATCCTCGATCTCCGGCTCCCGCGCCGCGTTCACCAGCTCGGTCTCGCCCTCGGCCAGGGTGGCGGCCATCAGCAGGTTCTCGGTGGCGCCGACCGAGACCTGGGGGAAGAGGATGCGGGCGCCCTTCAGCCCCTTCGGTGCCCGCGCCTCGATATAGCCGGCATCGAGGGCGATCTCCGCCCCCATCAGCTCCAGGCCCTTGAGGTGCAGGTCCACCGGGCGGGTGCCGATGGCGCAGCCGCCGGGCAGGGAGACCCGCGCCTGGCCGTAGCGGGCCAGCAGCGGCCCGAGCACCAGGACCGAGGCGCGCATCTTGCGCACCAGGTCATAGGGCGCCTCCAGATTGGTGGCGCTGCCGGAGATGGTCAGGGTCCGGGCCGCCCGGTCATGCTCCACGGCCAGGCCGTGCTGCTCCAGCAGGCTGCGCATGGTGGCGATGTCGGCGAGATCCGGGACATTCTTCAGCACCAGCGGACCGTCCGGCAGCAGCGCGGCCGCCATCAGCGGCAGGGTCGCGTTCTTGGCGCCGCTGATCGGGATGGCGCCCTTCAGCTGCTGGCCGCCACGGATGCGGATGCGGTCCATCGGCGCTTCCCCTAGAGCCTGGGCAGCGCGACGCCGCGCTGGTGCATGTATTTCCCGGCCCGGTCGGCATAGCTGACCTCCGGCGCGCTCTCACCCTTCAGGAAGAGGAACTGGCAGATGCCTTCATTCGCATAGACGCGGGCAGGCAGGGGGGTGGTGTTGGAGATCTCGATCGTCACCTGGCCTTCCCATTCGGGCTCCAGCGGGGTGACGTTCACGATCAGGCCGCAGCGCGCATAGGTGGATTTGCCCAGGCAGATCACCAGCACGTCGCGCGGGATGCGGAAATATTCGATCGTATGCGCCAGGACGAAGGAATTGGGCGGGATGATGCAGGTCTCACCCTTGCGGGTGACGAAGCCGTTCTCCGAAAAGTTCTTGGGGTCCACCACTGCGTTGTCCACATTGGTGAAGATCTTGAACTCGTCGGCGACGCGGGCGTCGTAGCCATAGGAGGACAGGCCGTAGCTGATCACGCCCTGGCGCTGCTGGCGCTCCACGAAGGGGTCGATCATGCCATGCTCGGCCGCCATCCGGCGGATCCAGTGGTCGGGCATGATGGGCATGGCGGGCTGGCCTTCGGCGATGCGGGGCAGAGACACGCCCCCTGTGGAGGCGCCCCGGATGGGCGGCCCCCTCTACCGCAGCCGCAGCGGCCGGGCAACCGGAGGGATCAGGACCCCTCGCGTTCCTGGGCCGCGGGTTGGGGTGGCGCCTCCTCCCGCGCCCGGGCCTGGGCCTTGCGGCGGCGGAGATTCGCCCGGAGCGCGGCGGCCAGCCGCGCCTCCCGTTCCGCTTTCGCATCGGCGGGCTTCCGGTCCGGAGGGGTGGTAGGGGGCTTCCGGGTCATGGCTCCGGCCGGATGTAATCGGTCCCGGCCCTCACCGGGAGGGGATGGTGGGTGGTTCCACCTGGTTCTCCAGCGTGCCGATCCGCTCGATCTCGATCTCCAGCCGGTCGCCGGGGCGCAGCCAGCGCGGCGGGTTGCGCGTGGCGCCGCTGCCCTCCGGCGAGCCGGTGGCGATGACATCGCCGGGCAGCAGCGGCGTGACCGAGGAGATGTAGCGGATGATCTCCGGCACGCTGAAGAACATGCGGCCGATGCTGGTGTGCTGCACCTCCTCCCCGTTCAGCCGCGTGCGCAGGGTCAGCGCGGCGGGATCGCCGATCTCGTCGGCCGTCACCATCCAGGGGCCGAAGGCGCCGGAGCGGTGGAAATTCTTGCCGGCCCAGACACTGTGCTTCTGGAAGTCGCGCACCGATCCGTCATTGAAGCACGCGTAGCCGGCGACATGCGACAGCGCCTCGGCCGCCGGTATGTCCGCGCCGCCGCGGCCGATGATGACGGCGAGCTCGCCCTCATAGTCGAATTGCTCGGAGATGGTGGGCTGTTGCAACCGGCCCCGATGCGGGACCAGGTTCTCCGCCGCCTTCTGGAAGATGGAGGGATGCGCCGGGCCGCTCACCTGCCCGCCCAACGGGTGTTCCTTCGGGTAATTGGCGCCGACGCAGAAGATGCGGCTTGGCTCCGGGATCGGCATCAGCCATTCGACCGAGGCGAGCGGGATGCGCGGCCCCGGCATCGCAAGCGCCCGCTCCGCCTCCGCCAGCGCGCCATGTTGCAGCAGGGTGAGGAGCGACGGATGCCGCGCGCCGATGCGGGCGGTGAGGTCGATCACCTCCGCGCCATCCACCGCGCCGTAGCGCTGCTCACCCTGCCAGGCGAAGCTCATCAGCTTCATGCTTCGGTCCTCATGCCATTCGCGCGGCATGTTCGCCGGGCCGCGGGTTCGGCGCCAGGGGGTCTTCCGGCCATGCGCGCAATGTCGTGTTGTGCGACGCAGCATGGGCCTTGCGCGAAACCGGCCCGGCTCCGTTCAAGTCATTGCGGCGCTGCTGGGCTTGGTGCAAGCTTTCCGTGCCTTATGGGCGGGAGGACTAGAATGCTCATCGCGGTGGCCAGGACAGGTGCCGCCTCCGCTGTCGCCTTTGGCAGGTCCGGACATGGCCGGGTTGCCATCCGGCTGGCCGCAGCCTCTTCAACGGAAACACGTCCTTGAAGCCGACAGACACCAGCAATCCGAACTACTTCCACAAGGTCGTGGACTGCCAATGGGCCTGTCCCGCCCATACGCCGGTGCCGGAATATATCCGGCTGATCGCGGCCGGACGGTACACCGATGCCTATATGATCAACTGGCATTCCAACGTCTTTCCCGGAATCCTCGGCCGCACCTGTGACCGGCCCTGCGAGCCCGCCTGCCGGCGTGGCCGCGTGGAGGAGGAGCCGGTGGCGATCTGCCGGCTCAAGCGTGTCGCCGCCGACAACAAGGAGGACATCCGCGCGCGCCTGACGCCGATTCCGGAACAGCGGAACGGCAAGCGCATCGCCTGCGTCGGTGCCGGGCCGGCGAGCCTGACCGTGGCACGCGACCTCGCGCCGCTCGGCTACGAGATCCACATCTTCGACGGCGAGGCGTAGGGCGGCGGCTTCATT
>CALGVL010000146.1 GCA_937930165.1 uncultured Acetobacteraceae bacterium | reverse complement strand
GACGCGGGCTGAGGCGCATGGCGCAACTGCGGGTCCGGCCCGTCGCCACGCGGGCGGAGGCGGAGGCTTTCATCCGCCTGCCGGCGCGGCTCGGCGGCGAGGCGGCCGGGTGGTCGGTCCCCCTCTTCCTCGATACGCGGCGCTTCTTCGATCCGGGCTTCAACGGCGTGCTGCGGGACTATGACGTGGCGCGGTTCCTCGCCTGGCGTGGCAGGCGCGTGATGGGGCGCATCGCCACCGGCTGGCCCCGCGCCGGCGGGGCGGAGGCGATTGGGACCTTCGGCTTCCTGGCGCTGGAGCGGGACACAGGGGTGCTGGCGGCGCTGCTGGAGGCGGCCTCCACCTGGGCAGCGGCGCGAGGCGCGCGGCGGCTGCGCGGGCCGCTCAGCCTGACCATCAACCATGAGGTCGGCGCGCTGGTGGAGGGCTTCAGCCGCCCCGGCATGGTGCGGATGCCGCGCAACCCGCCCTGGCTGCCGGACATGCTGGCAGGCGCCGGTCTGGTTCCGGAAAAGGATGTGCTGGCCTGCACCCTGACCGTCGCGGAGGAGCGGCACCGCGCCCGCTTCGCGCCGCTGCTGGCGCGCTGGCCGGGGGCAGCGAGGCTGTGCATCCGGCCGCTGGACATGGCGCGCCTCGATGCTGAGATCCGGCTGGTGACGGCGCTCTACAACGATGCCTGGGCGGAGAATTGGGGCGCCGTGCCGGTGGGTGAGGCCGAGGCCGCGACCATCGCCCGCATCATGCGGCCGCTGATGCGCGCCGGTGCCATCCTGATCGCCGAATGGCAGGGGGAGCCGATCGGCGTGCTCTCCATGATCCCGAACCTGGAGGAGGCGACGGAGGGGCTTGGCGGCCGGCTACTGCCCTTCGGCTGGTGGCGGGTGGCGCGGGTGGCGCTGCTCGGGCGCAGCCGCAGCGCGCGGGTGCCGATGCTCGGGATCAGCCGGCGCTTCCGCGGGCATCCGGTCTCGGCCATGGCGGTGGGGGCCTTGCTCGACCGTGCCATCGGGATCGCGGCGGCTCGCGGCTGGGAGAGCCTGGAGATCAGTTGGATCCTGGAGGACAACGCCGCGATGCTACAGACCATGGCGCGGCTGCCGGCGCCGGTGACGGGGCGCTGGCGGATCTATGGTGCGGCCATCGGGAATGGCTGAGCCGCGCCGCTTCCTGTTCCTGCAAGGCCCGATCAGTCCCTTCTTTGCGGAGGTCGGCGCCGGGCTGCGGGCGCTTGGCCATCAGGTGCACCGGATCAATCTCTGCCTGGGCGACCGGCTGTTCTGGCGCGGGCCGGGGGCGGTGGATTATCGCGGCCGGATGGAGGATTGGCCGGATTTCATCGCCAGCTTCCTGGACCGGCATGGCATCACCGACATCGTGCTGCTGGGCGAGCAGCGTCCCTATCACCGTGCCGCCATCGCTGAGGCCAAGGCGCGCGGCATCGCCGTGACGGTCACCGATTTCGGCTATCTGCGGCCCGATTGGGTAGTGCTGGAACGCGATGGCATGGGTGCCGAGAGCCGCTTCCCGCGCGAACCGGAGGTGATCCGCGCCCTGGCCGCGCGCTGCCCCCCGCCCGACCTGGCCGGCCGCTTCGCCGATGACTTCCCTACCCAGGCCCGGTGGGACATGGCCTTCCACCTGGCCTCGCTGCTGCGATGGCTGCCTCCTTGGCCCTTCCCGCATTACCGCAGCTTCCTGCTGCACCATCCGGTCCCGGCCTATCTCGGCACCGGGCTGCGGCTGCTGCTGCGCAAGCGGGAGACGCGGCGGGATGCGGCGAGGCTAGCGGAATTGCAGGGGCGTGGGCCGCTCTTCCTCTTCGCCATGCAGATGGAGACGGACTACTCCATCCGCGCCTATTCGCATTTCCCGGACAACGACACCGCCATCGCCGAGACGGTGGAAAGCTTCGCCCGCGGCGCGCCGCGCGATGCGCATCTGCTGGTGAAGCTGCATCCGCTGGATCCCGGGCTGAAGAACTGGCGGCGCCGCATCCGCCGCATCGCTGCAAAGGCGGGGGTGGAGGAGCGCGTGCATTTCCTCGGCGGCGCGCTGCCCGCGGATCGGGCGATCCTGGCCTGCCGGGGCGTGGTCACCGTCAACAGCACGCTCGGCATCCAGGCCATCGCGCTGGGGCGGGCGGTGCGAGTGCTGGGGCGGGCAATCTACGACATTCCCGGCCTGGTCTGGCATGGCCCGCCCGACCGCTTCTGGCAGGACGCGCCGCCGCCGGATGCGGAGCTGGCGGATTGCTTCATCCGTGCCATCGCCGCCTGCCTGCATGTGCGCGGCGTCTTCTATGCGCGGCCGGGGCTGGACGCGGCGGTGGCCGGGACGGTGCGCCGGCTGCACCTGAATGTGCTGAACGCGCCGCTGCCCGAGGGTTAGGCGCCGGGCCCGCTAAAGCATCGCCAGCGGGCGCTTCCGATTCGGCGGCGGGAAAGCGGCATCGAGTTCCGCCAGATCCTGCTCCGTCAGCGCGATCTCCCGGGCCTTTGCGTTCTGCCGCACATGCTCCGGATCGGCAGCCTTCGGGATGCTGATGACGCCAGGGCCGCGCAGCGTCCAGGCGATCGCCACCTGCGCGGGCGTCGCGCCATGCCGCGCCGCGACCGCACCCAGCGCCCGGTTGCGCAGCATGGTACCGCCCTGGCCGATCGGCGTATAGGCCATCACCGGCATCCCGCGCTGGCGGCAGAAGGGGAGCAGGTCGTACTCGATGCCCCGCTGCTCCAGATTGTAGAGCACCTGATCGGCGGCGCAGTCGGCCAGCGCCGGACCCAGCTCCTCCAGATCACTGACATCGAGGTTGGAAACGCCCCAGCGGCGGATCTTTCCGGCTGCGCGCAGCCGTTCGAAACCCTCCACCGTATCGGCCAAGGGGATGCTGCCGCGCCAGTGCAGCAGGTAGAGGTCGATCGACTCCACCCGCAGCCGCTTCAGGCTGCGCTCGCAGGCGGCCTCCAGCTTCCGGCCGCCGGCATTGTGCGGATAGACCTTGCTGACGAGGAACACATCCTGCCGCCGGCCGGCGATGGCCTGGGCCACCACCTCCTCGGCGCCGCCCTCGCCATACATCTCCGCGGTGTCGATCAGGCTCATGCCGAGGTCGAGGCCGAGGCGGAGCGCTGCCGCTTCCTCCCGCCGCCGCGCGGCGTTCTCGCCCATATGCCAGGTGCCCTGGCCCAGGGTGGGGATTTCGGTTCCGTCCGGCAGCCGCAGTTTCGTCATTCCACCGCCTCCCTTGCCGTCTCTATCATCGGGGTCATGCGCCGCGCCGCAACCCTGCCCCTGATCCTGCTGGCCATCGTGATGGCCGCCCCCGCCCTCGCCCAACAATCCGAGCAGATCGGCAGTTGGCGCCTGACCTGCAGCACGGACCGGATGACCGACCGCACCACCTGCCTGCTGCGCCTGCGCGACTGGGTGGAGCCGCCCGGCAGCGCCATGCCCGGCCTGGCGCTGGAGGTGATTGAGCGCGGTGGCCGGCTGGTGCCGGCCGTGACCTCGCGCGACCTGACCCTGGAGGGCGCCGCGCGCGGGCTGCTGGCCCTGACCGGCATGGCGCAGCTCCGCTTCCCGCCGCACCGGCTGTTCGAGATGCCCTGCGGCCTGGAAGGCTGGTCCCTGATCTGCGCCCCGCGCCCGGAGGACACGGCGCGGGCGGAGCAGGAACTGCCGCAGGCCGACCGGGTGCTGGTGCGGATGCTGGGCATGCCCGGCTCCGGCAGCCCGGCGGCGGAGCCGGTGGAGTTCCGCCTCTCCGGCACGGCCGAGGCCCTGGCCCGCTATCGCCGGGCCGCCCCGCCGGGCGCCGCGGCACCGGAGCCGCCGGGGCTGGGCGGGCGGGGGCTGCTGCAACGGCTGCTGCGGCTGCTCGACCCCTGAACCAGCCCCGGCCCGGCCGAGGTCAGAACCCGACCAGGTCGCCGCCCTTCAGCTTCAGCATCGCGCGCGCCTCGGCGGGCGTGGCGATCTCCAGGCTGAGTTCCTCCAGGATGCGGCGGATCTTCGCCACCTGCTCGGCATTGCTCTTCGCCTGCTGGCCCTTGCCGATCCAGAGGCTGTCCTCCAGCCCCACCCGCACATTGCCGCCGAGCATCCCGGCCATGGTGGTGAAGGGCATCTGGTGCCGCCCCGCCGCCAGCACGGACCAGACGTAATCCTTGCCGAAGAGCTTATCGGCCGTCTCCTTCATGAAGAGCAGGTTCCGCGGCTCCGCGCCGATGCCGCCCAGGATGCCGAAGATGCTCTGCACGAAGAGCGGCGGCTCCACCACCTTGCGGTCCAGCATATGCGCCAGGTTGTAGAGGTGGCCGATGTCGTAGCACTCGAATTCGAAGCGCGTGCCATGGGCCTTGCCCAGCCGCTCGACGATCTGTTCGATGTCCTGGAAGGTGTTGCGGAAGATGAAGTTGGTGGTGCCCTCCAGATAGGGCTTCTCCCAGTCATACTTGAACTGCTTCACCCGCGCGGCGCTGGGCGCGATGTTGAAATTCATCGAGCCCATGTTGAGCGAGCACATCTCCGGCTTCGCCTGCAGGGGCGCGGCGAGGCGCTCATCCAGCGACATGCCCAGGCCGCCGCCGGTCGTGATGTTGATCACCGCATCGGTGGACTGCTTGATGACCGGCAGGAACTGCATGAACACCGCCGGGTCGGGAGTCGGGCGGCCGTCCTTCGGGTCGCGCGCATGCAGGTGGATGATGCTGGCGCCCGCCTCCGCCGCGGCGATGGACTGCTCGGCGATCTGCTGCGGCGTGATCGGCAGGTAGTCGCTCATCGAGGGCGTGTGGATCGC
>CALGVL010000145.1 GCA_937930165.1 uncultured Acetobacteraceae bacterium | reverse complement strand
GCGCCGCGCCACGGAGGAGTTGCAGGCCGCCGTCGCGGTGGCGGAGGACGCGGCGGCGGCGGCGGAGATCGCGGCGCGCCAGCGGCGGCTGGCGGAAGCGGTGGCGGCGCGGGAGGCGCTGGTCGAGGCCTTCAAGTCGGACAACGCGCTGCTGCGCAACTCGGTACGCTACTTCGCCAATGTCAGCAGCCGACTGGACGGGCCGCTCGCCGAGGCGCCGGACCCGGCCGCCGCCGCGGCCGCGGCGCTCGGTGACGCCATGCTCCGCTTCGTCAGCGATCCCGGGGCGGACAGCGCGACCCGCCTGGACGCCGCCCTTGACCAGGTGGCCGGGCTATCCGTGCCGTCTCCATCGTCGTTGCAGGGCGCGCTGCAGGCGCTGGCCACCCACGGCCGCCTGATCGCCTCCATGTTGCCGGCGGTGGATGACCATCTGGCGCGCCTGCTGGCGACGCCGGTCGCCGAGCAGGTACAGGCGCTGCGGGAAACCTATCTGGAGCAGCACGGCCGGGCCGAGGCGCGCGCCGAGCTCTCCCGGCTGCTGCTCTATCTCGCCGCGGTGGCGCTGCTCGCCTGGCTCGGCCACCTGGTGCTGCGGCTCCGGGCGCGGTTGCGCTTCGAGCGGCTGATCGCGGCCATCGCGGCGGAATTCGCCGGCCTGCCACGCGAGCGGATGGCGGAGGGCATCCGCCGGGGGCTGGCGCGCCTGGCCGGTCATCTCGGCGCCGATCGTGCCTATGTCCTGCTGCCGCCCGACGGCGCCATGGCCGGGCGGGGCATAGGGGGATCATCGCTGCATTGGCAGCGCGAGGACGGCTCGGCGGTGCCCCCGGAGGGCTGGCCCGAGGCCACGCTGCCGGTCTGCGAGCGCCGCAGCGGCCAAGCCCAGGGTGCCGCCATCCGCGTGCCGCGCGTGGCGAGGCTGCCCGCGACGGACTCGGACCGGGTGGCGCTGGAGGGGCTGGGAGTGCGGGCCTGGCTCTGCGTGCCGATGCGGCGGCCAGCCGGTGCCGGCGGCGGTGGACGGATCGGCTTCCTCGGCTTCGAGGCGACACGCGGCGGCACTGCCGCCTGGCGCCGCTGGCGCGCGGAGGATGCCGCCCTGCTCGGCACCGCCGGGGAGATCTTCGCCAGCGCGCTGGAGCGCGCGCGGGCGGCGGTGGAGCGCGAGGCGCTGGAGGCCGCGCTGCACCAGGCGCAGCGGCTGGAGGCCATCGGCACCCTTGCCGGCGGCATCGCCCACGACTTCAACAACATTCTCGGCGCCATCATGGGCCATGCCGAGATGGCGCTGGAGGCACTGCCCCGGGACAGCCGCCAGGTCCGGAGGCATGTCCGCCAGGTCTGGCAGGCGGGTGAGCGGGCCCGCGGCGTCATCGACCAGATCCTGGCTTTCGGCCGCCGCGGCGCGCCGGAGCGGCGCCGCCAGCCGGTGCGCCTGCGGGCGCTCTGCGAGGAGGCCATCGGCCTGCTCCGCGCCTCGCTTCCCGCCACCGCCGCCACCGACCTGCGCGCCGCGCCTGCGGCGGCGGAGGCGGTGGTGCTCGGCGATCCGGACCGGCTGCAGCTCGTGGTGATCAACCTGTGCGCCAACGCCGTGCAGGCGATGGCCGGGCGGGGCGTGCTCAGGATCCGCCTCGATGCCGTCGCCTTCGACCGCGAGGTGGCACTGTCGCACGGGGTGCTGGCGCCGGGACGCTGGCTGCGCCTTGCCGTGGCCGATACCGGCCATGGCATGGACGCGGCCACGGCCGCGCGCGTCTTCGAGCCCTTCTTCACCACGCGGCGGGACCGCGGCGGCACCGGCCTCGGCCTCGCCACCACGCAGGCCGTCGTCACCGACCATGGCGGCGCCCTGCACCTGCGCAGCCGTCCGGGCGCGGGCAGCACCTTCGAGGTCTATCTGCCGCAGGCGGAGGAGGAGGCGCCATCGCCGGTCCTGACCGGGGAGGCCGGCCTGCCCGGCCAGCGCGGCCGCGGCGAGACCGTGCTTCTGGTGGATGACGAGCGGCCGCTGGTGCTGCTCGGCGAGGAGATGCTGGCCGCGCTCGGCTACGAGCCGGTCGGCTTCGACAGCGCGCCGCGGGCGCTGGCGGCCTTCCGCGCCGATCCGGGGCGCTTCGACCTGGCGCTCACCGACGAGGTGATGCCGGAGATGACCGGCACCTGCCTGGCGGCGGAACTGCACCGGCTCCGTCCCGACCTGCCGGTGGTGCTGATGACCGGTCAGGCCGGGCCGCTGCCGCCGGAGCGCCTGCGTGCCGCCGGCATCCGCGAAGTGCTGCGCAAGCCGCTCGCCGCACACGCCATCGCCCGGAGCCTCGCCCGGCATCTGCGCCCCGAGCCGCTGTCATGAGGGGTTTTCCCTCCGCCGCGCCCACCCAAACTCGCCACGCTCACCCCCGCCCGATCTCCAGCGCCCTGGCATAGACCTGCTTGCGCGGCAGGCCGGTTGCCGCCGCCACCGTGGCCGCGGCGTCGCGCAGGCTCATTCCGGTGGCCAGGGCGTCGCGCAGGCGCTGGTCCAGCTCGGCCTCGCCGGCCTGTTCCTCCGGTGCCGGGCCGATGACCAGCGCCACCTCGCCGCGCGGGGGCGCCGCCGCGTAATGCGTGGCGAGGTCCACCAGACTGCCGCGCCGCACCTCCTCGAAGCGCTTGGTGAGTTCACGTGCCACCGCGGCCGGGCGGTCGCCGCCCAGGCCCTCGGCCAGGGCGGCGAGGGTCTCGGCCAGCCGATGCGGCGCCTCGTAGAGGATCAGCGTGGCGGAGAGCCCGGCCCGCTCGGCGGCGCGCAGCCGCGCCAGCTCCGCCGCCCGCGCTCCCGCCTTCGCCGGCAGGAAGCCCAGGAACAGGAAAGGATGCGGCGGCAGGCCGGACAGGGTCAGCGCCATCACCGCCGCATTCGGGCCGGGGACCGCGCTCACCGGCAGCCCCTCGGCGATGGCGGCGCGCACCAGCCGGTAGCCGGGATCGGAGACCAGTGGCGTCCCGGCATCGGAGACCAGGGCGATCCGCTCCCCCGCCCGCAGCCGGGAGAGGATGCGGGGGGTCTGGTCATCCTCGTTATGCTCGTGCAGAGGGAGCAGCGGCACCGAAACGCCCTGCCGCGCCAGCATGGCGCCGGTTACTCTGGTATCCTCGCACAGCACGGCATCCGCGCCGCGCAGGGTCGCGAGGGCCCGGGGCGAGAGGTCGCCGAGATTGCCGATTGGCGTCGCCACCAGCGTCAGCCCCGCGGGAGCCGCGGAGGGCGCTTCAGGTTCGGGAGGTTCGCTTGCCAGTTCCGTCATGCTCCAGGCCGTCCATGCCCGCCCATACCAGGGAGGCCGGCATGGTCCGGCGGCTCATGGCGGCGGCCCTGCTGCTCTTGCCCTTCGCGGCCTGTGCCCCGCAAGCCCCGCCGCCCTATGCCGCGCCCTCGCCCTATCCGTATTTCACGCAGCCGCCGGCCCTGCCGCGGACGGCGCCGGACAAGGTGGGGCTGCTGCTGCCGCTTTCCGGCAGCAATCGGGCGCTCGGCCAGGCCATGCTGAACGCGGCGCAACTGGCGCTGTTCGACCAGGGCGACCCGCGGATCGAATTCCTGCCGCGCGACACCCGCGGCACCGCCGCCGGCGCGGCGGAGGCGGCGCGCGCTGCCCTGGCGGATGGGGCGCGGGCGCTCGCCGGGCCACCGACCCTGGGCGAGACCGGCGCCGCCGCCGCCCCGGCGCGGGCGGCCGGCGCGCCGCTCTTCGCCTTCACCAATGATGCCGCCCAGGCCGGGTCCGGCGTCTGGGTGCTCGGCGTGACGCCGGCCGAGCAGGCGGACCGCCTC
>CALGVL010000144.1 GCA_937930165.1 uncultured Acetobacteraceae bacterium | reverse complement strand
TTTCCCTCCCCGACGCTCTTCCGATCTGGACGTCTCGCTCTCCGCCCAGGGTCAGGTCCTGGCAACGCCGGACGGGGCCTATGGCGCGCGGATCGACGGCGAGGCCCGCGCCGCGCCGCTGCTGCCGGCGGACTACGCACCCCTCGCTTCGCCTCTGGAATATGCGCTTGATGCGGATCTGTCGGCGCAACAGCGCCTGTCCCTGCGCAGGCTGAACCTGCGCACCCCCGCCGGCACGGCGGCGGCCAGCGGCACGGCCGATCTGGAGAGCAAGGCCCTGGACCTTCGCCTGGCCTTGAACGCCGTGGAATCCCGGCCCTTCGCATCACTGCTGCCGCAGGGCGCGGCCTGGACCGCGCTGCGCCTCGACGCCCGGATCGGCGGGACCATGACTGCCCCGACCATCGAAATGGAGGCAATGCCGGATGGGCTGGCCACCGGCATTGCCCAGGCAGATGCGGTACTGGGCCCTGCCCCGCAGCTCTCCGTCCGCGCCGCGATGCCCGGCCCGAGCCTGGAGGCCGCGCTGGTAGGGGCAGCAGGCCGGCTGACCGCCCAGGGCAGCCTGGGCGATCCGCTCGATGTCACGGCGCAACTCTCCCTGCCCCGCCTTTCTGTGCTCGGTCCTGGCTCGGAGGGCGCGCTGGACATGGTGGCGCAGGCGCAGGGCAGCCGTGCCGACCCGACCGTTACGATCACCGCTCAATCGGGCCGCGTCGATGTCGCCGGCCGCGTGCTGGAGGCGCTGAAGCTGGACGCGCTGATCCAGACGCCGCGCTCCTCCCCGCATCTCCGGGCCAATCTCGGCGGCAGGCTGGACAACCTTCCTCTCTCCCTGGCGCTGCTCGGTCAGCCGGAGGGGGACATGCTGCGGCTGTCGGAGGCCGAGGCCCGGCTCGGCCCGGCGCGGCTGACCCTGGCCGGGCTGTTCAACCCGGCCAGCAATGTCTTCGATGGCGCGGCGCGGCTGGAGGCGACGGATCTCGCCCCACTCGGGCGGCTCGCCGGCATGCAGGATGTGGCGGGGCGGCTGGGATTGCAGGCGCAGCTCAGCCCGGCGCCGGACGGCACGCAGTCCTTCGATGTCCGCTTCGATGCGCCCCGCCTCGTCTATGCCGGCAATGAAGGCAGCCTGCAGGCCGGTGCCAAGGGCACCCCGGCCGCCTTCGACTGGACCGTCCAGGGCCGCGCCACGGAAGGTACGCTGTCCGGCCGCGGCCGGGTGGCAGCGGTGGATGGCGGCCGGCGGCTCGACCTGGCGGCGCTGGAGGCACAGGCGATGGGGGAAAGCCTGCGCCTCGCCGCCCCCACCCAGGTGACGCTCGGCGCCGATGGTGGGGTGCGGATTCCGGGCCTGACCCTGCTCATCAGCGAGGGCGGCCGGATCCAAACCGCCGGGCGCTGGGGGCCGGAGCGCGCGGATCTGAACGTCACCATCGCTGCCCTGCCGGCCTCCCTGGCGCAGCGTTTCGCGCCGGAATTGGAGCCGCAGGGGGTGCTCTCGGGTGAGATCCGCGTCACTGGCACGACCGCCCGTCCCGATATTCGCGCCACGCTGCAGGGCAACGGGCTGCGCTCCGGCGCGGGCTGGGCACAGAGCCTGCCGGCGCTCACGATCCGGGCCGAGGGGCGGATGACGGAGGGCGCCGCGCAACTCCGGGCAGAGCTGGATGCCGGACCAGCCGGGCGCCTGACCGCAAGGGCGCAACTGCCCAAAGGCTTCGGCACGGAGGCCCCGGTGGAGGCGGCGCTGGATGGCGGGCTGGATCTGGCCCCCCTGGCCGGGCCCTTCCTGGCCGGCGGCGGCGACCGCCTGACCGGGCGGCTGGCCTTGGCGCTGCGGGCCGAGGGGCCGCTCGGCAGCCCGCGCCTCGGCGGGCGCGCCACCCTATCGAATGGGGATTACCGCAACCTGGTCTATGGAGCGCGGCTCAGCAACATCTCCGGCGCGGTGACCGGGGATGGCACCCGGCTGGTCATCGAGCGGCTGCAGGGCCGGACCGTGGGCGGCGGCAGCATCGGGTTGCGCGGCAGCGTGGATCTCGGCGCGGCCGGCCTGCCCATGGACATCACGCTGACGGCACGGAATGCCAAGCCGGTGGTTTCCGACCTCGCCACCGCGACCATCGGGGCCGATCTGCGGCTGAGCGGGCCGCTGATGGAGGGCGCCACCCTGGCAGGGGATGTGCGAGTGCAGCAGGCGGAGATCCGGGTGCCGAGCAGCCTGCCGGCCAGCGTGCCAGTCCTGACCGGGGTGAAGGAGGTCGGCTTCCCGCCCGGCACGTCCCCGCCCCCACCCTCGCCGCCGGCCTCGGCGACCCCCGCCCTGCCACCGGTCGCCCTGGCACTGAGGATCTCCGCCCCGCAGCAGATCTTCGTCCGCGGCCGCGGCCTGGATGCCGAGCTGGGCGGGGAGATCACCATCGGTGGTACCCTGTCCGAGCCGGCACCCGATGGCGAATTGAGGCTGCGGCGCGGCACGCTCAGCGTGCTGACGGAACAGCTCACCTTCCGGCGCGGGATCATCACCTTCGCCCCCATCACCCTGGTTCCGCAGCTCGACATGGCGGCGCAATCCACGGTGCAGCAGACCACCATCACCGTCACCGTGCAGGGGCCGGCGAACTCGCCGCAGGTCACCTTCAGCTCCTCGCCGGACCTGCCGCAGGACGAGATCCTGGCGCGGTTGCTCTTCGGTCGGCCGACCAGCAAGCTCTCGCCCTTCGAGATCGCGCAGCTTGCCCAGGCGGTGGGGGAGCTGACCGGCGTGGCCAGCGGCAGCGGCGCCGTGGACTGGGTGCGGAGCACGCTGGGCCTGGACCGGCTGGGCCTCACAAGCAACCCGAGCGGCGGCGGCCCGGCGGTGGAGGCCGGGCGCTATGTCGCGCCGGGCGTCTATCTCGGGGTGCGCCAGGGCACCACGGGCCAGACCGGGGTGGAGGTGCAGGTGGACATCACCCAGCGACTGAGGCTGCAAGGGCAGACCGCCACCGGCCCGGCGGGGGACCGGATCGGGTTCTCCTACGAATTCGAGTACTGAGCCGGCTCACCGAACCGTGATCGCGGCCGGCGCCGGGCGGCCGCCTCGCCTGTTGGGCCGATAATAACGCTGCTTATATTCAGCGGCGTGAGGATAATACCCGTGCCTGATATCCCGACCTCCGAAGCCGACGACCACGACCTGCTGATCCTGCTGCATGATGTCGCACGGCTGGTCCGCACGCTGGTCGACCGCCGCGCCCGCGCCCACGGGATGACCCGGGCGCAGTGGATGATCCTGTTCCGCCTGCACCGTCGCGACGGGCTGACCCAGCGCGAACTGGCCGAGATCCTGGAGGTGGAGCCGATCACCGTCGGCCGCCTGGTGGACCGGCTGGAGGCCCGCGGCCTGATCGAGCGCCG
>CALGVL010000143.1 GCA_937930165.1 uncultured Acetobacteraceae bacterium | reverse complement strand
TCCAGCAGCAGCTTGGCGCTGGGCCGGAACATGTAGGGCCCGATGGTGAAGACCGCGTCCTCGGAATTGTCGAAGACACGGAGCTGGGCGCGCATACGGGCCAACAGCTCATTCAGCCGGAAGGGCTTGGCGATGTAGTCGTTGGCCCCGGCATCGAGGCCCCGCACCACATCCGCCTCCGTATCGGCGCCGGTCAGCATGATGACGGGCATGCGCTTTCCATTGCGCCGCAACTTGGCGCAGAAGTCGCGCCCGTCGCCGTCCGGCAGCCCGATATCGAGCAGGATGGCGTCATAGCGCGCATCCGCATTGTCAAGCTTCGCCTCCGCCTCGCTGGCGCTCTCGGCCTCGTCGGCCTTGAACTCGCCCGCAAGGCTGATCTGTTCGGCCAGCGTGGCCCGGAGAGCGGCGTCGTCTTCGACGATCAGGATGGGGCGGGGGGTCACCAAGTCAGCCTCCGGTTGTCATTGCGTGTAGTCTCGCCGACTCGCTGCAGCCGAGCGCTTTCCCGGAGGAGATAGAAACCATTACGGGACAAAAGGCACTTCACGGAAGCGTTGGATCGTGCACACGATGCCGCGAAGCCCGTGAATTTGTAGGCTAAAGCAATTTTCCCTCGAAAGGCGGCAGCAGATCCGGCGCGTCGAATTCGACGACCCAGAGATCGGGATCGCGCCTTACCTGCCGTTCCACATAGGCATCCGCCGTCTGCTCATCGACCGGCGCGGTGCCGCTGCCACGCATCCAGGCGAGGCGTCCCTCGGCATCCCGCACCTGGGTCAGCACGACCAGTCCCTCCCGCCCGCGCAGGACGCAGAGGATGCCGCCGCTGTCCGGATCCCCCTTGCGCAGCACCGCGCCGCTGCGGCCGGAAATATTGGCCAGCCGCAGGGCCATCGAGACCCAGATTCCCGCCTTCACCCGCGCTTCCATGGCCGTCAGACTGCCATCCCCGCCGCGCCCGGCAAGCCCCCGCTTGCCGGCGGGCATTGGCTCGGCCACATCTCTGCAAGAATGTCTTGCGCCCGCAGGCCGATCGGCCGCGGTGCCCCAGGGGGTTTCCATGGATCAGCGGAAGATGAGCGAAGGCCAGCGCGCCTATGAGGCGAGGCGGGCCGCCAAGGCCGGCATGAGCCTGGAGAAGTGGCTGGAACGGAAGGAGAAGGAGGCGCAGGCCGAGCGCGCCGCGGCGATGCAGGCCAGGAAGGCCGAGCCGGCCGCCACAGCGAAAAAGCCCGGCTTCCTGGCCCGGCTGCTGGAGCGGGCGCAAAAGCCGCTCTGAGAGCCTGCCGTGGCAGAGGGGACAGGGATGCCTATACCATTCGCAGCAGCAGCCCGTCCCGCCGGATCGCCTGGTGGAGCACCACGCCGCCGAGATGCAGCACCAGCAGCATCAGGATGAACCAGCCCAGGGCGTTGTGCGCGGCCTGGAGGGACTGGGCCAGCGGCTCGTTCGTCTCCATGAATTTCGGCAGGTTGATGAAGCCGAGATAGGCGGTCTCGCCGCGCAGCGGGAAGCCCCAGGCATTGGTGGCGAAGAAGCCAAGCACCGGCTGCACCATCAGCGCCAGGTAGAGCAGCGGATGCACCACTCCCGCCATGAACCGCATCGGCCTGGGGATTGCGCGGGGCAGCGGCGGCGCCGGATGGCGCAGCCGTTCCTTCTCTTTGACGGACTGCACGACGAAT
>CALGVL010000142.1 GCA_937930165.1 uncultured Acetobacteraceae bacterium | reverse complement strand
CACGAAGCTGGCGCGGTCCTTGCGCAGGAAGGCGATCCGCCCCTCCCACTCCCCGTCCCGGCCGTTGAAGAGCAGCACCGGGTCGCCGGGGGCGCGGCGCATGACGCCGCCCAGGTAATGCGCCTGGCCGGGGGTGGCGGGGATCTCCCGCCCGGCCTCCAGCGGCTGTTCCAGGAAGAGACGCGGGATGGACATGCCGCCCTTTCGCTGGAACATCCCCGGCGTGCAAGGCTACACCGACATCAGGGCGCGCGGCTGGGTCGCGCGCCTGCCCGGGAGCTGGCGGCCCTATGCGCTGCTGGCCCGGCTGGACCGGCCCATCGGCTCCTGGCTGCTCTTCCTGCCGGGGCTGTGGGCTTTTGCCCTGGCGGCGCCCTCCTGGGCGGAGGGGCTGCGGCTGACGATCCTGTTCGGGATCGGCGCCGTGGCGATGCGCGGCGCGGGCTGCGTGGTGAACGACCTCTGGGACCGCGAGCTGGACCGGAAGGTGGAGCGCACGCGGGGGCGGCCGCTGGCGGCGGGGACCGTCTCGCCCCGGCAGGCCCTGGCCTTCCTGGCCGGGCTCTGTGCCATCGGGCTGGCGGTGCTGTTGCAGCTCAACCGGGTGGCGATCCTGCTGGGGGTGCTGTCCCTGGTGCCGGTGCTGCTCTATCCGCTGGCGAAGCGGGTGACGAACTGGCCGCAGGCCATGCTCGGCCTCACCTTCAGCTGGGCAGCGCCGGAGGGAATGGCGGCGGTCACCGGACGGCTGGATACGGTGGCGCTCATCCTTTGGGCTGCCGCCTTCCTGTGGATCCTCGGCTACGACACGATCTACGCCCATCAGGACCGGGAGGACGACGCGCTGATCGGCATCGGCAGCACCGCGTTGCGCTGGGGCGAGCGGACCCGGCCCTTCCTGGCCGCCTGCTATGCCGGGATGCTGGCGCTGCTGGCCCTGGCCGGCTGGTGGGCGGAGCTTGGCGCCTGGTTCTACCCGGCCCTGCTGCTGCCGGCGGCGCTGCTGGCGCGGCAGGTGCTGGTACTGGACATCCACGACCCGGCGGGCTGCCTGCGGCTGTTCAAGGCAAACCGGGAGGCCGGGCTGGCCGTGGCCCTGGCCTTCCTGGCTGGCCGGCTGTGACCGATCCCGAAGCCTTCCTGCGGGCGCATACCGCCGTGGCCCATGCGCCCCTGGTGCCGGAGATCGCCCTGCACCTCGCTAATGAGATCACCCCCATCTGGCAGGCGACGGAAGCCTGGCTGGGCGAGCAGGGAATCGAGCCGCCCTTCTGGGCCTTCGCCTGGCCCGGCAGCCAGGCCATGGCGCGGCTGATCCTCGACGAGCCGGAGCGAGTCGCCGGCCAGCGCGTGCTGGATTTCGCCGCCGGCTGCGGCCTGGCCGCCATCGCCGCCGCCCGGGCCGGCGCCGCGCGGGTGGAGGCGGCGGAGATCGACCCCCTGGCCATCGCCGCCACCCGGCTGAACGCGGCGCTGAACGGCGTGCAGGTCCACACCCTGGCCGAGGACATCGTGGGCCAGCCCTGCCGCTGGGACCGGGTGCTGGCTGGGGATGTCTGCTACGAGGCGCCGATGACCCGCCACATCCTGCCCTGGCTGCGCAGCCTGGCGGCGGCCGGGGCGGAGGTCTGGCTGGCCGATCCCGGCCGCGCCTATGTCCCGCGGGAGGGGCTGGAGCCCCTGGCCCGCCTCGCCGTGCCGGTGACGCGGGAGCTGGAGGACCGCGACGTGCGGGAGGTCACGATCTTCCGGCTGCTGCCCTGACGCCGCCATCGGGCTGGGTTCCGGCGGCACCATTGCGATGCCCGGGGCGGCCTACCAGGGCCGGAGCGAGAGGCGACAGGGCCAGGCTCAGCGCGTCGCCTGCTCCAGGAAGCGGATCAGGGCGGCGAGGTCCGCCGGCTCCTCCACCCGCTGCACCGGCATCTTGGTGCCGGGCGTCACCACATCCGGGCCGCGGGTGAAGAGGTCCGCCACTGTCTCCGGCGTCCAGGTGATGTCGCCGCGCGCCAGCCGCTCCGAATAGTGGTAGCCGGGCACGCTGCCCATGCGGCGGCCGAACAGCCCGTGCAGGGTCGGGCCCGCCATGTTGCCGCCCTCTGCGGTCAGGGAATGGCAGGCGGAGCAGGCGCGGAACACGCGCGCGCCATGCGCGTCCAGGCCCGGCCTCGCCGCCGCTTCCGCCATGTTGGCGAGGGGGCCGAGGGGGGCGCCGGTCGCCACCTCCCAATGCCGCACCAGCCGGTCCTGCCCGCCGGTCCAGAGCGTGCGGCCATCCGCGGCGAAGGCTACGGACCAGACGGGCAGGCCGGGGCCGTTCAGTTCACGCAGCAACCGGCCCTCCGGCAGCGACCAGAGCGTGACGCTGCCGCCGAGCGAGGCCGCGGCCAGCATCCTGCCATCCGGCGCGGCGGCCAGCGCCACCACTGGGCGGGTCCCGGCCGCCAGTTCCCGCACCGCCCCATCGGGCGCGACCAGCCGCACCGCCCCATCCGCCCCGGCGCTGGCGAGCCCCCCGTCGGGCAGCGCCAGCAGGACGTTCTGCGGCAGGCCGAATTCCGCCAGCATCCTGCCCCGGCCCTGCGCATCCCAGAGCCGCACCGTGCCGTCATAGCCGGCCGAGGCCAGGCCCGCCGGCACCCGGGCCAGCCCGTTCACCGGCCCCGCATGCCCCTCCAGCACCCGCGCCGTCCCGTCTGGCGCCCAGAGCCGCACCGTCCCGTCCCAGCCGGCGGAGGCCAGCATCCCATCCGGTCCAGCCACCAGCGCGGCGACCGGGGCGGTGTGGCCTTCCAGCACCCGGAGCGGCGCCTCGGCCCCGCCAGGCGGCCAGAGGGCGATGCGTCCATCCTCCCCGGCGCTGGCCAGGCCGCCGCCGGGCAGCACGGCCAGGGCGTTCACCGCGCCGTCGTGCCAGCGCATCACCCGCCGGGCCCGGCCATGCGCCGGATCCCAAAGGATCACCGAATGGTCAAAGCCGGCGGAGGCGAGGCCCCTCCCCTCCGGCAGCACCGCCAGGGCACGGACCGGCCCGCCATGGCCGGCAAGATCCTGCGCCGCCGCGGCCGGCGCCAGGAAACAGAGCAGGAGGAAGACAGCAGCGCGCATTCGCCGCCATTTGGCGGCGGCCCGCCGGATTGCCAGCCCCTGGCGGGGCCGCGCGGCGTCAGGCGGTGATGCCGCCATCCACATGCAGGCATTGCCCGGTGATGTAGCCGGCCGCCGGGGAAGCCAGAAAGGCGATCGCCGCCGCCAAGTCCTCCGGCGTGCCGAGCCGGTGCATCGGGATGCGCGCCGTGATCTGCTCCCATTGCTTCGGGTCCAGCGCAGCATGGGCGCCGGGATCCTTGCGGGTGAAGCCGGGCACCACGGCATTCACCGTGACCCGCGGCGCCCATTCGATGGCGAGCGCCCGCACCAGCGCCTCCATCCCCGCCTTCGCCGCCGCCGAGGCAGGGAAGACCTGCATGTCCGTGCGGAAGACATGCGCGACGAAGGAGGAGACGGCGATCAGCCGCGGCTCCCGCCCCTCCAGCAGATGCGGGCGCGCGGCGCGGGCCAGGCGCAGGAAGGCAAAGGTGATAGCATCGTGGCTGCGGGCGAAGGCTTCATCCGAAAGGCGCTCCACCGGCGTCTTGTCGGCGAAGCCGGCATTGGAGACCAGCACGTCCAGCCCGCCCAGCGCCGCCGCGGACTGCTCCACCAGCCGCGCCGGCGCATCGGCCTGCGCCAGGTCGGCGAGGAGGACATGCGCGGTGCCGCCCCGCTCCCGCACCGCCGCCGCGGTGCGCTCCGCGCCCTCGCGGTTGGAGCGCGTATGCACCAGGATTGCGGCGCCCGGCGCGGCGAGGGCCCGGCAGGTGGCGGCACCGATGCCGCTGGCGGCGCCCGTGACCAGGATCCTGCGTTCCGTCATCGCGTCCTTCCCCTTGCCGGGCCGCATCATGGCATCGGGCAGCGCAGCGGGAAATCACCCCTGCCCTTGCCCTGGCTGGGTTGAGCCCGGCGCGCCGCCGCCGCATCCTGACGGCGACCAAGGAGTCAGGGGGAAATACGGCGCGATGCTGACGGTGCTCGAGCCCGAAGGGCTCTATCCGGATACGAAGCTGGAGCAGGAGATCCTGGGCCCCGGCGTCCGCATCCTACAGGGCAATGCGAAGTCCAGCCTGGCGGAGTTGCCGGATTCGCTGCTCGCCGAGGTGGACGGGCTGATGACCCTGCGCATGCCCGTCCCGGCCGACCAGCTCGCCCGCTTCCCGAAGCTGAAGGTCGTGGTCCGCATGGGCGTCGGCTACGACCGCGTGGACCGCGCCGCCTGCGCCGAGCGTGGCATCACCGTCTGCAACCTGCCGGACTACGGCACGCAGGAAGTCGCGGAATTCGCGGTGCTGCTGGCGCTGTCGCTCCGCCGCGGCCTGATCCTTTACCACGACACCCAGCGTGGCCCCGACCCGGCGCATTGGGGCGTGCTGCCCTCGCCCCTGGTGCGGCGGCAGGAGGTGCAGACCTTCGGCATTCTCGGCCTCGGCCGTATCGGCACGGCGGCTGCGCTGCGCGCCAAGGCCTTCGGCTACCGGGTGGTGTTCTTCGATCCCAACCTGCCGAACGGCTATGACCGCGCCCTGGGCATCGGCCGCGCCCGCACGCTGGAGGAGCTGCTGCGGCAATCCGACGTGCTCTCCATCCATACGCCCCTGACCCGCGCCACGCGCGGCCTGATCGGGGAGCGGGAGCTGCGCCTGCTGCCGCGGAACGCCGTGGTGGTGAACACCGCGCGCGGCCCGATTCTCGATATCGACGCGCTGGAGCGCTGCCTGCGGGACGGTCACATCGCCGGCGCCGGCCTGGACGTGATCCCGGAGGAGCCGCCGAAGGAACCCCTCCCTGCCCTGCTCCGCGCCTACCGGGCGCGGGAGGAATGGCTGACCGGGCGGCTGGTCATTACGCCGCATATCGCCTTCCACACCCCGGAAGCCTGGCAGGACATCCGGATCAAGGGCGTGGAGACGATGCGCGACGTGCTGGTGGAGGGGAAGCGGACCAACGTCATCCCGCCTGAGGCGGAGTGATCAGCCGCGGGGGTCAGCAGCCGCTCGGCAGGAGCATCAGCTCCTGCATGCGGCCATGGACGCTGAACTCGCCGAAATCCATGTTCAGCTCGTCCGCCACGCCATTCGCGTAGTAGCGCAGCCCGACCTCGTAATCGGGCGCATTGGCGCCGCCGCCGCCGGCGCCCGGATCGCGGTCGAAGAAGGCGATGCGCATGCGCGCGCTGCCAAGCTGCGCCAGCGCCGGAAAACGTTCATTCGGCCGCGGCCCCTGCCAGCCGGCGATGACGGTGGTGGTGTCCTGCGCCCCGTCCGAATCAGTGCCGTCGAAGAGCGGCAGGGCCAGGATGCGCGTCCCCGCCCGCGCCGCGGCGAGCGCCCGGATGGTGTGCTGCATGGGCAGCAGGGTGCCCTGCGGCAGCGGCACATCCTTCCCCTGCGGCTCGGTGTAATGGACGATGCCGCCCTGCGCCGTCACCTCCGCCTCCCCCGCCACGCGCTGCGAGACGGCGCCCTGTGAGGTCTGGGTCAGGGTGAAGCGGAGGCGCCGCCCGTCCTTGCTCTCATAGGTCGAGTAGTCGGAGGCGGTCTCCACCTCCTGGCCGTCGCGGTCGGTCAGGGTCAGGGTGAAGCGCTGGCGGGTGGCCCAGCCGTCGCAGGCATCCACCACCTCGTAGAGCATCGCGCCCTCGGCCCGGACGATGTTGGAGTTGTCGCGGGAGCGGTCCAGCGTCAGGCGGTAGGCGGCGCGGTGGGCGGCCATGGCTTCCGGCCCCGGCTCCGCCGCGCGGGGCTGGGCGGCCAGCAGGCTGGCGGCGCCGGCGGCGAACAGGGTGGTCAGCAGGCGGCGGCGCAGGGGCATCGACTTCTCCCTGGAGCGAATCGCGACGGGGCGGAAGCGCCCCTGGAGGTCATCCCGTTCCTCAAGATCATGGCTGGAGCAATTTCCGTGAGCCAGGGCGAGCGGAAATTGCTCCAGGACATGGCCACCCAAATCTTAGGACGTCTTGCCGCCGGCCGCACCCTTGGCCGGCGGCAGGTCGAGGCGGATGTGCAACTCCCGCAGCCGGGCCGGGTCCACAGGAGCGGGGGCGCCCATCATCAGGTCCTCGGCCTGCTGATTCATCGGGAAGAGGATCACCTCCCGGATATTCGGCTCATCGGCCAGCAGCATGACGATGCGGTCGATGCCGGGGGCGGAGCCGCCATGCGGCGGGGCGCCGTAGCGGAAGGCGTTGAGCATGCCGCCGAAGCGCGCCTCCACCTCGCTCGGCGGGTAGCCGGCGATCTCGAAGGCGCGGATCATGATGTCCGGGCGGTGGTTGCGGATGGCACCGGAGGAGAGCTCGATCCCGTTGCAGACGATGTCGTACTGGAAGGCCTTGATCTCCAGCGGGTCCATCGTGTTCAGCGCCTCCAGCCCGCCCTGCGGCATGCTGAAGGGGTTGTGGCTGAACTCGATCTGGCCGGTCTCCTCATTCCGCTCATACATCGGGAAGTCGGTGACCCAGCAGAAGCGGAAGGCATTCTTTTCCAGCAGGTCCAGCTCATTGCCCAGCCGGATGCGCGCCTGGCCGGCGAGCTTCGCCGCCTCGTCCCGCTTGCCGGCGGCGAAGAAGACGGCGTCGCCATCCTTCAGGCCGCAGGCATCCTTGATGGCGGCGGCGCGGTCGGCCTCCAGGTTGCGGGCAATGGGACCCTTGGCCTCGCCGCCCTCGAAGATGATGTAGCCGAGGCCGCCGGCGCCCTGCTCCCGCGCCCATTCGTTCATGCCATCGAAGAAGCTGCGCGGCCTGGCGGCGGCGCCCGGCGCCGGGATGGCACGCACCACGCCGCCCGAGGCCGCGATCTTCGCGAAGAGCCCGAAGCTGCCGCCAGCGAATTGCTGCGTCACGTCGCGGATGCGGATGGGGTTGCGCAGGTCCGGCTTGTCGCTGCCGAATTCCAGCATCGCCGTGTCATAGGGGATGCGCGGGAAGGGCGGCGGGGTGACGGTGCGCCTCGTGCCGGTGAAGTCGGCGAATTCCTCGAAGACGCCCGCCAGCACCGGCTCGATGGCGGCGAAGACGTCCTCCTGCGTCACGAAGCTCATCTCGAAGTCGAGCTGGTAGAATTCGCCAGGGGAGCGGTCGGCGCGGCTGGCCTCGTCACGGAAGCAGGGGGCGATCTGGAAGTAGCGGTCGAAGCCCGCCACCATGCAGAGCTGCTTGAACTGCTGCGGCGCCTGCGGCAGCGCGTAGAAGGTGCCGGGATGCAGGCGGGAAGGCACCAGGTAGTCCCGCGCCCCCTCCGGGCTGCTGGCGGTCAGGATCGGCGTCTGGAATTCGGTGAAGCCCTGCTCGATCATCCGCCGCCGGATGGAGGCGATGACCTGGCTGCGCAGCATGATGTTGCGGTGCTGCTTCTCCCGCCGCAGGTCGAGGAAGCGGTAGCGGAGGCGCAGCTCCTCCGGGAATTCGGCCTCCCCGGCCACCTGGATGGGCAGGACCTCGGCGGCGGACTGGACCTCCAGCTCCCGCACCCGCAGCTCGATCTCGCCGGTCGGCAGCTTCGGGTTGATTGTGCCGGGCTCCCGCATCACCACCTCGCCGGTCACGGTGACGACGCTTTCCGGGCGCAGCGCCTCGGCCTGGGCGAAGACCGGGGAGCCCTGGGCGATGACGCACTGGGTCAGGCCGTAATGGTCGCGCAGGTCGATGAACAGCAGGCCGCCATGGTCGCGCTTGCGGTGCACCCAGCCGGAGAGGCGGGCGGTCGTGCCGGCGTCGGTGGCGCGCAGCGCGCCGCAGGTATGGGTGCGGTAAGCGTGCATGATGAAGGGTCCTGGCGCTCCGGAGAAAGGCCGGGAGAGAGGCGTCCGGGCCGGGTTCTGTCAAGCCGTCCCCGGCCCGCTTCGGCGCCGCGGCTGGCGCTCCCGCCGGGAGGCAAGGCGCATCCCCGTGCCGGAGGCCCGCACCCCGCGGCCCCGCCCGTCAGGCGCTCGCCGCGTCCAGCGCCTCCATCGCCTCCCGGTCGAGTTGCAGG
>CALGVL010000141.1 GCA_937930165.1 uncultured Acetobacteraceae bacterium | reverse complement strand
CCGCATCCAGCCGCGGGGCCGGCAGGATCAGCGTCAGGCTGCCGCGCGGCCGCAGCGCTGCTGCCAGGAATGCGGTCCAGTCTTCCAGTTCCGCGCCGACCTCATGCGTGGCGTTGCGCCGCGCCGCCACCGGCGAAGCGCTGCCGCCGGGCCAGAAGGGCGGGTTGGCGAAGGCGTGATCGCAGGCGGGCAGCCTGCGGGCCAGCGCCAGGTCCCGCACATCGGCGCAGAGCACCTGAACCCGGTCGCCCAGCCCGTTCGCCGCGGCATTGGCCGCTGCCAGCGCCGCCAGGTCCGGATCCTGCTCCACCGCCAGGATTCCGAGTCCCGGCACTCGCGCCGCGAGGCAGAGGAAGCCGGCGCCGCTGCCGCAGCCCGCTTCCAGCACGCGCTGCCCCGGCCGGGCCGGAATCCCGGCGGCCAACAGCACGGCGTCGAGTCCGACCCGCAGGCCCTGACGCGGCTGGCGCAGGACCACGCGGCCGCCGAGCAGTCGGTCCTCGGTCAATTCCTGCGGCGCGCTCACTCTTTGCCCTCGCCCGCCTCCTGTAGAACGCGCCGGGCCCTGTCGGCATCGCAACCGGCGACGGCGAGACGGCGTGGAAAGGCGCCGATTCCGCCCTCCACGGCGCTGATATGCGCATCCAGCACCGTGCAGGCGATGCCTGCATCGCGCAGCAGGGCGGCGAGGAAGCTGATCCGAATTGGGTCCGAGCTTTCGGCGACTACCCGCATCTGCGATGAAATCCTTGATTCCACTACGCTTGCCGCCACGTGGCAGCATCGTTATGGTGCCGCCCCCCATGCCAGGGTCAAGCGACGTGGACGCGGATGCGGGTGCGATGCCCGAAGCCTCGCCGATCATGCCGGCTGCGTCCGGCGCCGAGGATGCGCTGGATGCGCTGACGGCGCTCGTCCGCGCCGATCTCGAAGCGTGCAACCGGCTGATCGTGGAACGGATGCAGAGTCCGGTCACGCTCATCCCGCAGCTTGCCGCGCATATCGTTGCGGCCGGCGGCAAGCGGCTCCGGCCGCTGCTGACGCTGGCCGCCGCCAAGCTATGTGGCTATCGCGGGATGCGGCATGTGGCGCTGGCCGCCTGCGTGGAGTTCATCCACACGGCGACCCTGCTGCATGACGACGTGGTGGACGAGAGCGCGCTGCGCCGCGGCCAGGCCAGCGCCAATGCGCTGTTCGGCAACAAGCCCAGCGTGCTGGTGGGCGATTTCCTCTTCGCCCGCGCCTTCCAGCTCATGGTGCAGGACGGCTCGCTGAAGGTGCTGGCGATCCTGTCCGAGGCCGCGGCAACCATTGCGGAGGGCGAGGTGCTGCAACTCGTCACCCAGAACGATACTGCGACGACCGAGGCGCAGTACCTGCAGGTGATCGAGGGCAAGACCGCCGCGCTCTTCGCCGCAGCCACGCGCGTCGGCGCCGTGGTGGCCGACCGGCCGGAAGCGGAGGAGCTGGCGCTTGACGCCTATGGCCGCAATCTCGGCATCGCCTTTCAACTGGTGGATGACGCGCTGGACTATTCGGCGGAGCAGGAGCGGCTCGGCAAGACCGTCGGCGATGATTTCCGCGAAGGGAAGATCACCCTGCCCGTGCTGCTTGCCTTCGCCCGCGGCTCGGAGGCGGAGCGCAGCTTCTGGCGCCGCACGCTGGAGGAACGCCGGCAGGGCGATGCCGATCTGGCGGAGGCGCTGGGGCTGATGCAGCGCCATGGCGCGCTGCGCGACACGGCCGCGCGGGCCCGCGACTATGGCGATGCCGCCCTTGCAGCCCTGGCCCACTTTCCGGATGGGCCGGAGCGGCGGGCACTGGCCGGCATCGTGGAATTCTGCATCGCCCGGGCACGTTGAGTACCTGGGCGGCGTTCAGCCCCGCTCCTCGCGCTGCAGCCCGGCCACTGCCGCCGCCGCCATCAGCTCCGCCCCGACCCACCATTCCTGCCAGGCGCCGAAGCTCAGCATGGCGGTGACGGCACCCGCCGCCAGGACCGCGGCTGCCACCGCAGGCCGGGCTGCGCGGGCGGCGGCCATGCCCAGCAGCAGCGCCAGCGCCGCCCCCAGCAACGCTCCCGGCAGGCCGAGTTCCAGCCATAGCTGCAACGCGCCGTTATGCGGGTGCAGGGGCAGTAATTCAGCCCTGGGCAGCCATTCGGCCATTCCCGGCCCGGTCAGGCCGAAGCGTTCGAGCATCTCGGCCGGGGGCAGGTCGTGATTGCCGGGAATGGTCCGGCTCGCCTCCATTCCCCAGCCGAGGAGCGGGCGCTCCGCGATTTGGCCGGTGACGAAGTCCCAGATCAGCAGCCGGTGCGCGGCGGAGGGGGGCAGGCCGCCGGCCGGCAGGCCATGCCCCAGCACGGGGCCCAGCACCGCCGGCATGGCCAGGATGAGGACGGCCAGGGCCGCGCCCAGCAGCCGGGGCAGGAGGCGTGGCGCCAGCCAGGCTAGGCCCCCCGCCAGTCCCCCCGCCAGCACGGCGAGCTTGGCACTCTCCCCCGGCAACAGCACCAGCACCCCGGCGCCAGCCAGCAGCAGCAGTCCGCGCAGCCAGATGGCCAGCCCCGGCGCCGCCGCTACCAGGGGCAGCCAAAGCGCCATGGCGGAGGCCGCGGGCTTCAGGCCAAAGGCAAGCTGCGGCGGGATCTCCCGCAGCCCACGTACGGCGGCGCGGATGGCATTCCCGGTGGCCGCATCGAGCCCCGCCAGCATCAGCCCCGCCATCAGCCCGCCGCAGGCCGCCACCATCAGCCGATGCCGGGCCGCCGCCGCATCCTCCGCCACCGCCCGGCAGGCAGCGGCGCCGAGGGCGACGAAGCCGCCGATCTGCACCGATGTCCCGAAGGCCCGGAGAGGCTGCAGGGCCCAGAGCGCCGTCACCGCCGCCCAGGCGAACAGCGCCAGCGCCATCCAGGTGGCGCTGCCACGTGGCCAGGGCCAGGCGCCGTGCCGTCGCCAGTGCAGCAGCACGCAGCCCCCCAGGGCCAGCAGCGCGATCGGCGCCAGCGCCTTGGATTGCAGAACCCCTGCCACCGGCGCCACCGCCAGCCCGACGGCCAGCGGCAGGCTCGGGGCGATGCCCGCACGGTTGGCGGGGATCGCGGTGGCTTTGCTCAAACCGCGGTGATGCTCTCGCGGCGGAGCTGGACGGCCAGCTCGTCCAGTGCCTTGCCGAAGCGGTCGAACATCTCGTCGATCTCGGACTCGGTGATGATCAGCGGCGGGGAGAAGCCCATCGAATCGTTGATCATGGCCCGCAGGATGACGCCGTGCTGCTCGCCGAGCTTGCAAAGCCGGGCGCCGACCTTCTGCGCCGGGTCGAAATTCTTCGCCTTGGCCTTGTCCGCCACCAGCTCGATCCCGCCGATCAGCCCGGTGCCGCGCACCTCGCCGACCAGCGGGTGGTTGGCGAAACGCTCCCGCATCTGCTGCTGCATGTAGGGGCCGACGCGGCGGACATGGCTGCCGATGTCCATCTCGTCATAGATCTTCAGCGTCTCGATCGCCACCGCCGCCGGCACCGGATGGCCGGAATAGGTGAAGCCATGCCCCCAGGTGCCGATGGAGGAGGAGCCCTCGGCGATGCCCTGGAACACCTTCTCGTTCACCAGCACCGCGGAGATCGGCAGGTAGGAGGCGGAGAGCGCCTTGGCGCAGACCAGGATGTCCGGCTGGATGTTGAAGGTCTGGCTGCCCCAGTAATTGCCGGTGCGCCAGAAGCCGCAGATCACCTCATCGGCCACGAACAGGACGTCGTGCTTGCGCAGCACGGCCTGGACCTTCTCGAAATAGGTAGCGGGCGGGACGATGACGCCGCCGGCGCCCATGATCGGCTCGGCCCAGTAGGCGGCGACCGTCTCCGGCCCCTCCTTCACGATCAGGTCGTCCAGCTCCTGAGCCAGGCGGGTAGCGAAATCCTCCTCCGACTCGCCGGGCTGCGCGCCGTGGTAGTGGTGCGGGGTCGAAACATGCAGGAAGCCGGGCAGCGGCAGGTCGAACAGCTTGTGATTCGCCGGCAGGCCGGTGAGGGAGGCGGCGGCCAGGGTGATGCCGTGGTAGGCCTTCAGACGGGCAATGATCTTCTTCTTCTGCGGCCGGCCGATGGCGTTGTTCATGTACCAGATCATCTTGATGGCGCTGTCATTCGCCTCGGATCCGGAATTGGCGAAGAACGCCTTGCTCATTGGCGCCGGCGCGCGCTCGACCAGCATCTCGGAGAGATCGACCAGCGGCTCGTGCGACTTGGCAGTGAAGGCGTGGTAGAAGGGCAGCTTGCGCATCTGCGCGGTTGCGGCCTGCACCAGGCGCTCATTGTCGAAGCCGAGGGAGGCGCACCAGAGGCCGGCGACGGTCTCGATGTATTCCTTGCCCTGATCGTCCCAGACCCGCACGCCCTTCCCGCGGTTGATCACCACGGGTCCGTTCTGCAGATGCGCCTTGTGGTCGGTATAGGGATGCAGCGCATAGGCGATGTCGCGAGCGGCGGTGGAATTGCGGGGTGGGGTCATGACAGCCTTCCTCACTCTGTCCGACCAGTTTAGGCCGGAATTCATCCGCAACCCAAGAGCAGGGCGGGCGGATCCGGAACGGAGCGCCCCCCAAGTGGACGCGGGCGGGGCCCCGGTGGCATCGTCCCCTGCCGAACCGGGGAAGACGCCATGACCGAAATCAAGCCGCACGCCTCTCACTGGGGTTATTTCGACGCCGTTGTGGAGAACGGCCGGGTGACCGGCGTGCGGCCTTTTGCACCGGACCCCTTCCCGGGTAGCCTGATCCAGTCGGTGCCGGATGTGGTCCATGCCGCGTCCCGCATCGACCGGCCCTATATCCGCCAGGGCTGGCTGGAGGGGCGGCGGCGCGGCACGCTGCGCGGCGGCGATCCCTTCGTGCCTGTCTCCTGGGACCGGGTCACGCGCCTGCTCGCGGAGGAGCTGCGGCGGGTCCGCACCCAGCATGGCGACAGCGCGATCTATGCCGGCAGCTATGGCTGGTCCTCGGCCGGGCGCTACCATCATGCCAAGACGCAATTGCAGCGCTTCCTTGGTCTCGGCGGCGGCTTCACCTCCTCGGTCACGGCCTATTCCTATGCCACGGCACAGACGCTGATGCCGCATATCCTCGGCACCAACGAGGTGGTGCTGGGCCGGATGACGGACTGGCAGGCCATCGCCCGCCATGCGCGGCTGATGCTCTGCTTCGGCGGGCTGGCAGCGAAGAACGGGCTGGTGCTCTCCGGCGGCGCCGGGCGGCACGACTACCTGCCGCTGATGCGTCAGGCCGCCGCGGCCGGGGTGCGCTTCGTCAACATCTCCCCCTTCCGCGGCGATACGGAGGCAGATCTCGGCGCCGAATGGGTGCCGATCCGCCCGAATACCGACACCGCGATGATGCTGGCCATGGCGTATGTGCTGGTCACGGAGGGGAGGGAGGATCGCGGCTTCCTCGCCACCCATTGCACCGGCTGGGACAAGTTGCGCGCCTACATCCTGGGCGAGGCGGACGGCACGCCCAAGACGCCGGAATGGGCCGAGGCGATCACCCACGTCCCCGCCGCCACCACGCGCCGCCTGGCGCTGGAATGCGCCGACAAGCCGACCATGCTGACCGCCGCCTGGTCGCTGCAACGGGCCGATTACGGGGAGCAGCCCTATTGGATGCTGACCGCCCTGGCTGCCATGCTCGGCAGCATCGGCAAGCCGGGGCAGGGCGTCGCCTTCGGCTATGGCAGCACCAACGGCATGGGCACGCCGCGGAAGCCGCTGCCGGCGGTGCCCAGTCCCTCCATCCGCAACCCGGTCGGCCTCTACATCCCTGTCGCGCGCGTGACCGAGATGCTGGAGCGGCCGGGCGAGGTGCTGCAATACAACGGCCGCAACATCATCCTGCCCGACATCCGCATGATCTGGTGGGCGGGCGGCAATCCCTTCCATCACCACCAGGACCTGCCCCGCTTCCAGCGCGCCTGGGCACGGGCGGAGACCATCGTGGTGCAGGAGCCCTGGTGGACCGCCGTGGCCCGCCATGCCGATATCGTGCTGCCGGCCACGACCACGCTGGAGCGGAACGACATCGCCAGCAGCAGCCGCGACCGCTTCATCCGCGCCATGCACCAGGCGATCCCGCCCGTCGCCCAGGCGCGCAACGATGTGGACATGCTGGCGGATATCGCTGACGAACTCGGCTACCGCGACCGCTTCACCGAGCAGCGGGACGAAGGCGCCTGGCTGCGCCACCTTTATGAGCGCTGGCGCCAGGCCTGCGCCCCGCTCGGCTTCGAGGCGCCGGATTTCGATAACTTCTGGACCGCCGGCCATGTCGAGACGCCGCCTGTCCCGGAGGGCGAGGAATACACGCAATTCGCCGATTTCGCAGCAGATCCGCAGGCGCATCCGCTGGATACGCCCTCCGGCAAGGTGGAGTTGTTCTCGGAGACCATCGCCTCCTTCAATTACGACGACTGCCCTGGCCATCCGGTCTGGATCGAGCCGCGCGAATGGCTGGGCGGGGAGAAGGCGAGGGAATTCCCACTGCACCTGCTCTCCTTCCAGCCGGCGACGCGGCTGCATGGACAGCTCGATCCTGGCCGCGTCGCCGCCGCGGACAAGATCCAGGGCCGCGAGCCGATTCTGATGAACCCCGAGGATGCCGCTGAGCGTGGCCTGAAGGATGGCGACATCGTGCGGGTCTTCAACGCGCGTGGTGCCTGCCTCGGGGGCCTGAGGGTGAAGGAAGGGATGCTGCGCGGCGTCGTCGCGATGGCGACCGGCGCCTGGTACGACCCGGCGACGCCGGGCGACCCCGACGCGCTCTGCATCCATGGCAACCCGAATGTCCTGACCCCGGATGTCGGCACCTCGCGGCTCGGCCAGGGTCCCTCGGCGCAGTCCTGCCTGGTGCAGGTGGAACGCTGGGATGGTCCCTTGCCGCCGATTTCGGTACATCACCCCCCGAAGCTCGCGCCGGAGGGCGCGGCCTGAGCGGTCCGGTCAGCGGAAGGGCGAAGCGGTGAAGCCGTGAAGCGGCCCGCAAAATTCAAGCGGCCCGATCGGCGGAACGACGAAACCCCGAAGCCGGGAATCGGGCCGCAGGATGCAAGCAGCTTGCAGGAGCCCGCGTGATCCATCGCCGCCACTTGCTCATCGCCGGTGCCGCTGCCCTGGCAGCCCCGACCATTGCGCTTGGCCAGATCCGCCGGACCGATCTCGACCCGCTCGCCCTGCCGGTGAAGCAGGACGACACCGTGGCGCGGGGCTACCGGCGGGACGTGCTGGTCCGCTGGGGCGACCGCGTGACCTTCGATGCCCCCGCCTGGGATCCCCGCGCCGCTACTCCGGAAGGCGCGGCGGCGCAGTTCGGTTGGGATGCGCGGGTCGTCGCCATCGCCGTGCCGCAGCAACAGGCGGCGGATGGCATCCCGCGCGCCGTGCTGGCGGTGGTGCATCCGACCGTCGATCCGGCCATGGCCTGGCCGGGCAGCCAGGACCAGCCCGCCCTCGCTGCGGCCATGCAAGGCGCCTCGCTGCTCAACTTGGAGAAGCAGGGGCCGCGCTGGGTGGTGGTGGATGGCGGCTACCAGAGCCGGCGGCTGCATGCCGCGACACTCTGCCGCCTCTCTGGCCCGCTGGCAGGAGAGGGCGGCGTGCTCGGCCTGCTCGGCCTGCAAGGGGGCTGCGTCACCCCCTGGGGCACGCTGCTGCTGGCCGAGGGCGATCCCGCCCCCTGGCTGGCGAGGCTCCGCGGCCTCGATTCCCGCTTCGCCAATGGCAGCGGCTTCGGCTGGATGGTCGAGCTGAACCCCTTCGACCCGCAGAGCGTGCCGGTGAAGCGCACCGCGCTCGGCCGCTTCGCGCATGGCGATGCGGCGGCGACCCTGGCGCGCGACGGCCGCGCGGTGGTCTACATGACCGACCGTCGGGTCGGCGGCTGCCTCTACCGCTTCCTCTCCGACGGCCCGGCGACGGAGGAGGATGCGCTGGACAGGGGCACGCTCTTCGTCGCGCGGCTGGAGGACGACCAGATCACCTGGCTGCCCCTGCCGCAAGGCACGGCCGATCCCGCTGTGGCGGC
>CALGVL010000140.1 GCA_937930165.1 uncultured Acetobacteraceae bacterium | reverse complement strand
GCGGGCGGCCGGGCACCCCCCCGGCTATGGCCTGGCCGAGACGCCCTGCGACCCGGTGGGGGAGGAACTCGCCGTACTGCGGGCCGAGGTGGCGGCCCTGCGCGCGGAGATCGCCGAGCTGCGCCGGCAGCGCCTGGACGTGCCGGCGGCGGAATAGGCTGCGATCACAGCGGCGCAGGCCTGCCCGGCGGGTTAGATGGCGTCGCGCAGATTGGCCAGGATCCATTTGCGGATGCGGGCATGTGGTGCCCGTCTCTTCCGATCACGCAGGCGATACCCGGCACAGGGATTTTCCGGTTCCGGCGCCGCGCCGGGCTTCCTACCCTCCCTGCAGAAGGAAAGAGGAGGACCGCCGCATGGCCACCATCCGCCGTACCGCGAGCGCCGTCTGGCAGGGCACCGGCAAGGAGGGCAAGGGCAGCCTCACCACCCAGAGCGGCACCCTACGCGACACGCCCTACAGCGCCAATGCCCGCTTCGGCGATGGCCAGGGCACCAATCCGGAGGAGCTGATCGCCGCCGCCCATGCCGGCTGCTTCAACATGGCGCTGGCCTTCAGGCTCTCGGGCGCCGGCCACGCGCCGGACAGCCTGCGGACCGAGGCGCGCCTCTCCATGGAGCAGGAGCAGGGCGGCTGGAAGATCACTGCCGTCGCCCTGACCCTGCGTGCCAAGGTGCCCGGCTGCTCGGCCGAGGATTTCCGGCGCCTGGCCGAGGAGGCGAAGGCGACCTGCCCCGTCTCCCGCCTGCTGAATGCCGAGATCAGCCTCGACGCAGCGCTGGAGTAGCCGAGGGGAGGCGGCCGGGGCGGGCGCACGGCCCGCCCCGGACGGGCACGGCTCACTGGCCGGCAAATCCAGGCTCGGCTGCCGGCCTCAGGCGCAGGGGCGTGCAGAAACGGGCCCCGTCCTCCTCGCCCTCAATGCACCACCCAGACGATGAGCACGGCGATGGCACCCGCGATCGGGGAGAGGCCGGCGAGATGCGCGGTGGGAAGAGATGCGTCAGCGCCATGCCCGCCAGCGCTTGGCCTACCGTGTAGAACCAGAACAGGCAGAACAGGCGAACATTGTCGAAGGTGACGCGGCGCACCGGATCCACCATGCCAGCTCAGCCCAGCACCGCGCCGCGAGGCAGAGCGCCATCACCAGCACCACCGCCCCGTGCATGCGCTGCCAGAACTGGCTGGCATAGGCCGCGGCACCGAAGCTGTCCGCCGTGGGCCGCACCCCGGCCGCCCACAGCGATGTCAGGTCGCCGTCGAGACCGAGGAGCGGCAGGAGGAAGGCGGCGAGCACCGCCAGCAATACCAGCCCGGTGCGCCCGCGCCGCAGCATCAGATCCGCCAGCCAGAGAAGCGCGCCGCTCCCCGCTACCAGCGCCGCGGCGATGGCCGGGGCGGCGAGTTCCGGCAGCACCGTGCCGGCCGGGGGCCAGGCGGTATCGCCATTCACCAGGCAAAGGAAGCCATGAGTGAAGGCCAGGCAGCCGAAGATGGTGACGTCCACGAGCACCACCACCATGGCCCATCAGCCGATGGAGTCCGGGCCGGTGACATAGAGCGGCATCTGCAGGCTGCCGCCGATATCCACGCTGTCGTGGACGGGGCCGTAATCGGTGCCCGTCCCCGGCATCTGGCGCCGGCTCGGGGGGGCCGGTGCGGCCGCGCCCTGGGCGGCATAATGCGCCGCTAGAAGGCGCATCTTGGCATCCTCCAGCTCCGCCGCCATGGGCTGCTTGATGCCGGCGGTATGCGTCAGCACCGACTGGTGCCGCGCGAAGCTCAGGAAGACGAGGAAGAAGGGATAGTGCCGGCTGGTTGCCGCGACGCCGTAGAGGCCCGACCAGGCAACGACCGGCGCACCAACGAGGAGCGCCGCCGCGAGGCCGAGGACCAGCTGCCAATGGGCCCGGAGATGCGCGAGCAGGTCGCCGGCATTGCCCCGGAGATCGGCCCGCCGCGCATGCAACTGCCAGGAGCGCCGGTCCGGCCTGCCGGCGGATGATGCCTCCTCCGTCCCGGGGCCGGTGCCCGCGCGCCGCAGCCTGCTCGCTTCCGTCGCCATCCATTGCATGACCCCGGACGCAATGTCAGCAGGGCTTCGGGTGATCGCGGCGCCACGTCACGTAGCCGCAAGGGACGCTGCCGGTCCAAGGGCGGACCGGCCCTTGGCGATGGCTTGGCCTCCTGCCGGGGCGTCGGGAGTGGGAGGGGCACAACCCCGGAAGATCGGACAGCTCCCCGCAAGGGCTGTGGCGGCCAATGAGTTCGCCCTTCTACAGCGATCAGGACACTGACTTTGCGAGTAGAGCAGTGAACTCTGCCAGCCTACCCGATCCGCCGCTGCAGCATGCCGATCTCCATCGCCGGACAAAAGCACCGAATGATGCAGGCTTCGCGCGTCCATACCCATCCGCGCACATTCACAAGTGCGGCTGCGTGTCGGGACGTCGAGCAGGCAGCAGAACGCAAAAGAAGAATAATGTTGCGGAAATTTCGCCCGAAGATTAATGGGATCATGCGTGCTGTCAAGCGACACACCACCTGGGGAGTGTCGGCTAAAGCGGGCAACCAAAGGAGTTAAGCATCAACCATGAAAATTGCAAGTAATACACCTTCGTCATTTTATCCAGAGAGTGGCTATGAGTTCGTCTGGTTAGGCGATGAAATTGAGAGCGTTTCTATAATTTTACTTATGCTTGAAAAGAACTGGGGCGTTAGCAGTATCGATAAAATCAAAGCGATATTACATTGGGTTTCATCTTATCCGAAGCATGTACCCTGCTATATCATTGGATGCGAATCAACCATTCCTGAGAAGGATGTGTCGCGATACCGTCACAAGGAACGTGACGGGGCTATACGTGCTCTATGTGATGAGGTTTTATCTAGATCTAATTCAATAGGCGTGAGAGGGGAAATTACCAAAGCATATCTTACCGAAATTGTTGGACTTGCCGAAGAGCAAGTTGACATAATTTATGACGAGCAATCCAAAGATAATCTCCAGTTGATCCGCTCTTTTCTGAATAAAAATAACTTGCATCTTGCACCACTTGAGAAAGCCATTCTAAAATTTCAGTCCAACCCGCGCACGTTTTACGAAAGACCAATTAATTTCGAGAATCAAATAATCATTTCCAAGCCATATATCACAAATAATACCAATTCGGTAAGGCTGAATGCCGATATTCGGATAGATGGAAAAATAACCACATTGTGGTGCGAGACTGATGATAAATATCGTGATTTTTTGCTCGTGGAGAGGTCTGATCCGTTTCTATGTGTGATTCTTCCGTATGCGATGCGGGCCAAGAAAGACATCGTTTGTGAAGCTCCTGTGAGCGAACAATTTTTGCACAATTTAAATGAGATTCTCATCCCACATCTCAGCAAATACGACCCTAGACTCTATGGAAGCGGAATAACTGCTGCCAGCGATTCTTCCAAATTGCTGTGCGGAAACGCGGTGGCAACTGGAATGTCCTGTGGCGTGGATAGCTTTTATACAACTAGCTTGTATGTTGGTTCTAAATACGCCTCCATGAATTTAACGCATTTGTATTGCGGAAATTACGCGTATGGCAATAGCGGTCCACTATATGAGCGAGCAGAGCAGGTATCTAATGAACTGGGGCTGAAATTTGTTCGCACAGCAACAAACATTAACAACGAACTTCACCTTCCGCATCTTCCAACACACTTTTTTAAAACGATGTTCGGGGTTCTCTCGCTGAGGAAGCTGTTCCGGACTTATTATTATTCTACTACATACGATTTCGGTAATTTCGATTTGCAGGATAACAGCGTAAAGGATACAGCAGGTATCGAGCTTTTGCTTTTGTATGTGTTTAGTAGCGATGGCCTTCAAATTTCTACAGGTGGAGCCAATAACGAAAGGCTTGAGAAAACACGTGCTATTTGTAAGTTTCCTGTCGCGCATAAATTTCTGAACGTTTGCCTGAATCCGCACAGGAAAACAAACTGCGGGAAATGTGGAAAATGCATGCGTACTTTGCTTACGCTTGATATGCTTGGCTCATTGGAATTGTTTAAAGATGTATTCGACATTGACGAATACAAAAAGAATCGTATTGAAAGCTTTGTGCATCTTGTTGGAAATAAGAACTCAGTTTATTTGGCCGACGTGTACCGTCATTTTCTGAATTCAGAACCATTGCTGGTGCAGGAAGCTGCGCAAATCTTCAAGTTGCGGCTCAAAGCCAAAAGCAGACGCCCTTGAGCTGGTTTTCGCCCGGGCCCGGCAAGGGGTCGGCGCGGATGAAGCCAGGTTATGAAGGTAACCACGCCTCGCACCGGGCCGCGCCCTGCTGCACGACCGAGCGACAGCAGGGGAGCAGTCCCCCGCCGGATCGAGGCCCCGCCTTGCCGCGACATATCGGTCCGGGCCACCATCGGGGGGACACACCGCTCTTGAGGGGCCCGAGATGCTGCGACGCCTTGTCATCGCCCTTGCGACATTCGCCGGGATGGCCGCCATCCCGCTTCCGGCCATGGCGCATCACGCGATGGGCGGCGCCGTTCCGGCAACGGCCTGGGAGGGATTCGTGTCCGGCATCGCGCATCCGGTCATCGGCCTGGACCATCTCGCCTTCCTCGTGGCTGCCGGCCTGCTCGCGGCGGCAGCTCCGCAGCGGGGCGGCGCCTGGGCGCTCATGGCCTTCCTCGGCATGGGCGTGATCGGCGCGCTCCTGCATCTCGGCGGGGTGGGGCTCGGGCCGGTCGAACTCCTTGTCGCGCTGTCGGTCCTGTGCGCGGGCGTGCTGCTCCTGGCGCCCCCGGCGCGGCTACCCATGGCCGCCCCGGCCTGGCTGGTGCCCGCCTTCGCGGCGGCCGGGCTGTTCCATGGCCATGCCTATGCCGAGGCCGTCGCCGGTGCCGGAGCCGCGCCTGTCCTCGCCTATCTGCTCGCCCTGGTGATGATGCAGGCTGCGCTCGGCCTGGGTGTCATGGCGCTGGCGCGGCGCTTCGGGGGTGGAACGGGCGGTGCGATGCTTCAGCGGCGCTGGGCCGGAATGGCCGCGACCGTGGTCGGCGTGGTGGCCTTCCTGACCGCGGTCCTCGCCTAAAGCGGTGCACCGGCTCCGGCCTCCCGCCGGCCAGGCAGGGGGTGATCCATGGCAGGTGCGGCGATGCTCGTCCTGGTGCGCGGGATCGGCGATGTCGCCTCGGCGGTGGCGCATCGGCTGTTCCTGGAGGGGCACGCCGTCGCCATCCAGGACGGTCCCGCCCTGCCGACAGCGCATCGGCGTGGCATGGCCTTCGCTGATGCGGTGTTCAACGGCGCGGCCGAACTGGCAGGCGTCTCCGCCCGCCTGGTGGATGGGCCCGGATCCCTGGTGCGGGAGGCGCGCCGCCGCGCCTTCATTCCCGTGGCGGCCGGCCCGGCGGCGCCGTATCTCGCGGCGGCAGCCTGGGATGTCCTGATCGACGCCCGCATGCGCAAGCGGGCGGCGCCGGAGACACAGCGCGGACTGGCACGCCTCGTCCTCGGCCTGGGGCCGGGCTTCGTCGCGGGTGGCAATGTCGATCTCGCCATCGAGACAGCCTGGGGCGAGCGGCTCGGCGCCGTGGTCGAGGCCGGGCCGACGCTGCCCCTGGGCGGCGAGCCCCGCGCCATCGCCGGCATCGGGCGCGAGCGCCTGGCCTACGCGCCTGCCACGGGCGTCTGGCGCACCGGGCTGGCCATCGGTGATCCGGTCGAGGCCGGGCAGGTTGTCGGCCATCTCGGCGAGGTGCCGGTCGCCGCGCCTCTCCGGGGGATCCTGCGTGGCCTGACCCGCGACGGCGTGCCCGTGACGCAAGGCACGAAGATCGTCGAGGTGGACCCGCGCGGGCCGGGGCAGGCCCTGCTGCGCGGCCTTGGCGAGCGGCCCCGGCGCATCGCCGAGGGTGTGGCCGCGGCCCTCTCCCGCTTCGGGAGAGGCGGCAGCCTGCCCTGATCCGGCCCGCGCCGTGTGGCTACTGGGCAGCGCCCCCCATGCCGCGGCCGGTCAAATGCTTCGCCGCGCCGCGGCCAGCCTCGATGGCCCAGCCCGCGGCCAGCCCGGCCGCCGGGTTGACCGCGACTGTGAGGGCGGCGGTGACGCCGATGGCGGGCCAGCAGTCCGGGCGGGCATCGAACAGGCGCCGCGACAGGGCGAGGTCGGACCCGGCCACCAGCAGCAGCGCGCCGATGGCGCCGGCCGGGATGGCCGCGAGCAGCGCGGCCGCGCCCTCCGCGAAGCAAAGCCCGAGGAGGAGCAGCACGAGCCCGAGCATCGCGGGTGCCGCGCCGGTGCGGGCGCCGAAGCGGTGCTGCGCCTGCAGGCCGCCCGCGCCGAGGCACATCGGCATGGCCCCGAGCGGCGCCAGCAGCAGGTTGGCCAGCCCGGTGCCGGCCGCCAGCCGCCGCTCGGTGATGCGGTGGCCGCGGTCCGGATAGAGTTCCCGGGCGAGGATGGCGGTCAGGATGACGGCATTGGTCAGGGTGAGGGGAAGCTGCGGCAGCACGCCGGACAGGATGCCCCGCCAGACCTCGCCCCAGCTCCCGGGCAGGTGGAGCGCTGGAAGCGTGAAGGAGAAGGCAGGCAGGGCAGGGGGATGCGCCAGGCCCGCCGCCCAGGCCATGCCGAAGCCAAGCGCCAGGGCGAGCGGGGCCGCCGGGATGCGGGGCAGCCGCATCAGGCCGAGCAGGGCGGCGAGCACCAGGCCGCCGAGCCAGGGCGTCTCGGCTACGAGCTTCAGTCCCAGCCAGGCCATGGAGAGGCCAAGGCCGAGCTGGAGTCCAGCCGCCACCGATTTCGGCACGGCCTGCGCGACCCGCCCGATCGCGCCCGTGATCCCGAGTGCCAGCAGCACTGCGCCGGTGACGATGCCCGTGGCCAGAAGCTCCCCGGGACCGAGATCGCCGGTCAGCAGGACGGCCGCTACGGCCTTCATCGGCTGGACGGCGAGGGGAACCCCGAAGGCCAGTCCCACCGCCACCAGGAACACGCCGAAGCCGACCAGCACGCCCGCAGGCGCCAGTCCCGCCACCGTCATCCCGCCGAGGACGAGCGGCACGAAGGTGCCGAGATCGCCGCAGGCGCCGCCCAGTTCGCCGGCCCAGGAGGGGCGATTCCTGCCCTTTGGCTGCGCCATCCCGGCCTGTCCTTCGCCCTGTGGTGCCATCATCCGCCCCGGTGCTGTCCTCCGCCGCTCCCCTCGCCGCCGCGGCGGCACTGCTCCGGAGTGAACGCTGCCAGGATAGCCGGGTGAGGGCGGAGATGCGCAGCCCGGAGCGCGGCCGGACTCACGGGACCGAATTGCTCATCCGGGATGGCCGGCGGTTTGTGTCGCGGCATAGGATGTCTCCTCCGGCAGTATCGTAACGCCCCGACACGGAAATTCGGACAGTCTTCCGTGGCCGGACGCATCGGGCCGCTCACATCCCGGGCAATGCGGCCGACGAGCCCGCCGCCGTGCTGCCCAGCGAGGTGCGATCGATCGGTCGCGGCCGCGGCAGCCCGGCCGGCCCTGCCACCTACGCGCAGGACGCAGTCAGGGCAGCCGCAGGCCGAATGCAAGCGCAGTGCAGCCACCGGCATAGGGAGGGAGCATCATGACAGGTCGGATCAACCGGGCGATCGAGCTGCTGCAGCAGGACCAGGCGATCTACTACACGGGCCATCACACCGGCCATGCGCTGACCTACGCGCAAGGCCGCGAGGATGCGCAGACCTGGGCGGACTACATCAATATCGGCATGGAGCACGGCGCCTTCGACATGCCGGGCCTGGCGGAGTACATGCGCGGCCTGGCCGATGGCGGACCGACGCGATCCGGTCACCGCACTCCGGCAGTCATCGTCGAAGCGCCGGTGAATGGCACGGATGCGGCGAATGTCCGGCACAACGCCTGGCAATTCCGCCAGATCCTCGGCCGCGGGGTGCATGGCGTGCTGCTCTGCCAGGTTGAGTCGGCGGATGCGGTGCGGGCCTTCGTCGAATCCTGCCGCTACCCGCATCATGCCGAGGGCGTGGATCCGGACCTGCCTTCGCCGCATGCCAGGATGGGCGGTGCCCAGGGCCGGCCGGGGCCCGGGAGGCTCGGCATCGGCACGCGCGGCCGCGGCTCGGAGAGGTCGGCCGCGCCGGTCTGGGGGTGCTCGGAGGAGGAGTATTTCCGCCGCTGCGATCCCTGGCCGCTCAATCCGGACGGCGAATTGCTGCTCGGCGTGAAGATCGAAAGCCCGGAAGGCGTGGCGCGGTGCGAGGAGATCCTCGCGGTCCCCGGCCTCGGCTTTGCGGAGATGGGGCCGGGTGATCTCGGCCTGTCTCTCGGCTATGTCGCGCTGCAGCTCTCACCCTATCCACCCGAGATGCAGGAGGCCCGCGACCGCGTCTTCGCCGCCTGCCGCAGGAACGGCCTCGCCTTCCTGGAAGCCTGCACGCCGGCGACCATCGCGGCCCGGATCGATGAAGGCGTCCGCGTCATCGCCGGCGGTCTGGAGGAGACGGCGCGCATCGGCCGGGCCCACCAGCGCCGCAAGATGCCGGCCTGATGCATTCGGCAGAGGAAACCCCCGATGCCCCGGCCAGCCGATCCGGGCCTGGGCGATTCGCGCTGGCCGGATAGCCTTCCTCGGCGAGCAGGGAACTGCCCAGTAAGGCCCGCTGTCCTCCGAAGCGAGGAAAACCGCGATGCGTGCGATGTCTTCCGGCGAGGGGCATGCCTGGCCGCCGGGCGTTCTTTCCACGATGCGCTGGTAACGCCTTCGCCGGTCGGCTTCGGCATCGGCCCTGACCCGATCCCGCGCAGAGCACCATCCCGGAAATTACGATCGGCTTCCAGCCGGGCCGGGTCGGGTCTAGAAGCCCAGCCAGACAATGCTGGATGGCCGGGCCACGCCGTGCGGCCCGAACTGCGTTCGGCAGGGAGGAAAGAGCATGACGGATGCGGCGCTCGAAGGCCAGGCCGACGCCACGACCCCAGCCCATCGCCTGCGCGGCCCGGAGCAATGGGTCCTGGGACTGCTGGCCATACTGGGCATGGCGCTGGCGGTGAACCAGCTCTTCAACCTTCAGCTCTTTGCCGGCGTCGTCTTCCTCGACAACCGCTATCTGTTCCTGCTGGCCGCCTGCTTCCTCTCCGCGGCGTTCATCGCCTTTCCGGGCTGGCGCCGCACCCGGCCTGGGGTGCCGCTGCTCGACTGGGCGCTGGCGGCCCTTACCCTGGCCACCACGGGATGGCTTGCCTGGAACGCGCAGAACATCGTGGCGGAGGGATGGGAATACGCCGCTCCGCCGGTGGCGATCGGCATGGCCGTGCTGCTCTGGGCCCTGGTGCTGGAGGCGCTGCGACGGAGCGGCGGGACGGTGATCTTCTGGATCGTGCTGGTGGCCTCGCTCTACCCGCTGGTGGCCTCGCACATGCCCTCGCCGCTGACGGCGCTGAGCGTGCCGCCCGCCGAGGCGGCCTCCTTCCACATGCTCTCCATGGAAAGCGCCTTCGGCATCCCGATGCGCGCTTTCGGCGAGCTGGTGGTGGGCTTCATCGTCTTCGGCATCGCCATGATCCATACCGGCGCCGGCGACTTCTTCAACAACATCGCCTTCGCGCTGGTCGGGCGCTGGCGGGGCGGGGCGGCGCAGGTCGCGGTCATCTCCTCCGGCATGCAGGGCTCGATCTCGGGCAGCGTCATCTCGAATGTCGTCACCTCCGGCGTCGTGACGATCCCGATGATGAAGCGGACCGGCTTTGCCGCGCCGACCGCATCGGGCATCGAGGCGGTGGCCTCGACCGGCGGCGTGCTGATGCCGCCGGTGATGGGCTCCACCGCTTTCGTCATGGCGAGCTTCCTTGGCATCCCCTATGCGCAGATCGCCATCGCTGCGGTGGTTCCGGCACTCCTCTTCTACATCTGCCTGGTGGTGCAGATCGACGGATATGCCGCGCGCCACCGCCTCGGCACGGTGGACAGCGCGGCAATCCCGCGCCTCGGCGATACCTTGCGTGGCGGATGGCCCTTCATCCTGGTCTTCGCCGTGCTCATCTTCTTCCTTATTGGGGAAAGTCAGGAGGCCCTGGCACCCTGGTATGCGACGGCCCTGCTGCTGGCGATCAACCAGTTCATGCCCTCCCGGCGCATGGAGCTGCGGGCCTATGGTGCCTTCCTGGTGGATGTGGCACGGGGCCTGGCGGAGCTGGTGGCCATCCTGCTCGGTGTCGGCCTGATCGTCGGCGCCTTCGCCATGACCGGCCTGGCGGGCACGCTGGCGAACGACCTGGTCTTCCTCGCCGGCAACCAGCCGCTCGTGCTGTTGCTGATGGGGGCGCTGACCAGCTTCATCTTCGGCATGGGGATGACGGTGACGGCCTGCTACATCTTCCTGGCCATCACCCTCGCGCCGGCGCTGGTGAATGCGGGGCTCGACCCGCTCGCGGTGCATCTGTTCATCATGTACTGGGGCATGGTGAGTTTCATCACGCCCCCCGTGGCGCTGGCGGCCTTCACGGCGGCCAGCATCGGCAAGACCAGCCCGATGCGCACCGGCCTGGAGGCGAGCCGCCTGGGCAGCGCAGTCTATATCGTGCCCTTCCTCTTCGTGCTGAATCCGGCACTGATTCTCCGTGGCGAGCCAGGAGAGGTCGTGCTGGTGGTCGCCACCGCACTGCTCGGCATCGTGCTCATCGCCTCGGCGCTCCAGGGCTATTTGGTGGGTGTCGGGGCCATGCGGGGCAACGCCGCGGGCATCCTGGGGCGCGTGCTGCTGGGGCTGTCGGGCCTTGCCTTCGCGCTGCCGGGGGGCGACCTCACCGGCGCCACGCATCTGCAATTGCTGGTGCTGGCGGCCGTGCTCGGCGCCGCCGGCATTATGTTGCTGCGATTCCTGGGAGGCAGGGTTGTGGTGCCGGCCTCCCTGCGGCAAGCTTGAGACAAATCACACGGTCGGGAGGTTACCCCTATGCGTCTCCGTCTCGCGGCGCTTGCCGCCTGCCTGGCCTTTCCGGCCTTCGCATGCGCGCAGCAGGCCCCGATCCAGTTGCCCGGGACGATCGGCGTCACGGCCTATGACACCGGCTCCGGCGGCTACAACCAGGCGGTGGCCATCGGCAATGCGCTGAAGCAGAACCTGAACGTCAATCTGCGCATCCTGCCGGGGCGGAACGACGTGGCGCGCCAAGCCCCGCTGCGGGACAAGCGCGTGCCGCTCAGCTATCATGGCGTCGGCTCCTATTTCAGCCAGGAGGGCGTGTTCGAATTCGCCGCGCGCGACTGGGGGCCGCAGCCGGTGCGAGCGCTGCTGCTCAACAATTCCGACCAGCTCCTGACCATCATCACCGCGCGTGATGCGAATATCCGGACCCTGCAGGATCTGCGCGGCAAGCGAGTGGCCTGGGTTGCCGGCGCCCCCGCGCTGAACGCGAATGTCGAGGCGCTGATGGCCGCGGTCGGCCTCACCTGGAACGACGTGCAGCGCGTGCAGTTCGGCGGCTATGGCCAGTCCATGCAGGGCATCATCAACGGCCAGGCGGATGCCGGCTGGGCCAGTTCCATCGCCGGCCCGCTCTACCAGCTCGAAGCCAGTCCGCGTGGGCTGCACTACCCGCCCCTGCCGGCTTCCGACACCAAGGCCTGGGCTTGGCTGCGGGAGAACGCGCCCTGGTTCGTGCAGGCCAATGGGCGCGACGGCGCCGGCCTGTCCGCCGAACGGCCGGTCCATAGCACGGCCTATCCATACCCGATCCTGATCGCCTATGCCGATGTGGACGAGGCGCTGGTCTACAATTTCACCCGCGCCATGCTGACCTATTTCAAGGACTACGAGACCGCGGCGCCGGGCAATGCCGGCTGGGCGCTGGCCCGGCAGCGCTTCGACTGGGCCATGCCCTACCATCCCGGGGCGATCCGCGCGCTGCGGGAGGCCGGTGCCTGGAAGCCCGAACACGACGCGCATAACGAGGCGCTGATCCGCCGCCAGGGCGTCATGATCGAGGCCTGGCGCCGCTACACGGCCAATGCGCCGGAGGATGCCGAGGCTTTCAAGGCAGGCTGGATGAAGGCCCGCGCCGAGGCATTGCGCGCCGCCAACCTGCCGGTCGTGTTCCAGGAATAGGCGCTGTCCACGGCACCGCCGATCCGGCATGGGGCGGCGAGTGTCGCCGGGCGGCGGTCGGCGGCATGGGACCTCTGGGCGGCGTTGGCCCGCCGGGGGAGCGGATCACGTCAAATGACGGCTTGCCTGGCGCGGGTGGCGGGGCCCTGACCGCGCCCGGTCGCTGATCCGCCGCGCCCGCCGGTCGACACGGCTTCGGCGAGGACGGCCACGCTGGAGCCGCTGCCGCCCGTGCCGTTCGTGCGGACCAGGATGGTGCGGGCCGCCTCATCCGCGGTGGCCAGGAGGCTGTCGGCGAGCGCATCGCCATCGGCCTTCGGCGGAAGGTAGCGGCGGCCTTTGTGCAGGGTGCGCATTCCGGCGCCACGGCACGGCTGCTGCTCGATCGTCACGGTCACCGCATCATCGGCAATGACCAGCATGCGATAGAGGGCGCCACCATCGGGCAGCAGCGCCATCCATACGGTCCAGGGCGCATCCCCATCCGGCATGGCCCGCCCGATCTCCATCCAGCCGAAGCATCCCTGCCTCTCGGTCATCTTGTGGCCCTCGGTCGCCGATGCCGGGCATGAAGCAGGAGATGCGGCGACCGCGCTGTGAGCCGGTCAACAGGCGATGCATCTTCAGCGCGGCCCCGGTTCAAGGGGCATGCGCACCTGCGACCTGCCCGGCATGACCGGGGGCGGGCCGCACCCTGTCCCGGGGAGGAGTTCCCGAGACTCAGGCGCGCCACCGGTCCCGCCGCGCGCCGCGGCCACCGAGGAGCAGGATCCCGCCAAGCAGGCCGGCAGCGGCAAGCGCGGCCGTGGCCGCGCCACGCTGCCTGGGCGAGCGCCAGCCGCCCGTAACGCCGTCCCGCCGCGCCTGCGGGTGGAAGAGGTTGCCATCGGTGACCGGGGCCGGCGCGGCTCTCCGCAGATAGGCGCGGATGAAGGCGTCCGCGGTCCAGCGGACGAGGCCGGGGGCGAGAGCATAGCCGAGCCGCGCCAGCGTGGCGACGGCGCCGACCGTCACCGCGCCGCGCGGGTTTTCGGCCAGTCTGACCATGGCCCGCGCCACGCGCTCCGGGGCGTAGACGGGCGGCGCCGGCTTCAGCGCGCGGCCGGTGTAGTTCGTCGCCCGTGAACTATGCGGTTTTCAGGCGGCCCGGGCTCGTGGCTGAGGGGCTGGACGGGTCTGGCGGGGGCCACG
>CALGVL010000139.1 GCA_937930165.1 uncultured Acetobacteraceae bacterium | reverse complement strand
GAGAGGATCAGCTCCTGCGGCCGGTAGAGGGTGATACCGGAGAGGTTGCGCAGCGAGAGCGTGCGTGCCGCCTGCACCGGCCGCAGCAGGGCGCGCTTGGAGCCGTTGCCCTCGATCGCCAGCGGCTCCCCGGCCGCCGCGGCGGCGGCGATGGCGTCGGCGACCGCAGCTTCGGAGGCCGGCGCAAGGATCTCGGCGCTCATGCGGCGCGCGGCAGGGCGGGGGCGAAGACCGGGTTGCCCTCCAGCGGAAAGACCTTGGCGGGGTTCAGCAGCCAGCCGGGGTCGAAGGCCGCCTTGATTGCCCGCTGCAGTTCCAGCTCCTTCGCCGTGAACTGCACGCCCATGAGGTCGCGCTTCTCGACGCCGACGCCGTGCTCCCCGGTCAGGCAGCCGCCGACCTCGACGCAGAGGGTTAGGATGTCGGCTCCGAACCTTTCCGCCTTGCGGAAGCTCTCCGGGTCGTTGGCGTCGAACATGATGAGCGGGTGCAGGTTGCCGTCGCCGGCATGGAAGATGTTGGCGACCTGCAGGCCGTAGCTCTCGCTCATCTCACCGATGCGCTTCAGGACGGAAGGGAGCTGGCTGGTCGGGATGGTGCCGTCCATGCAGAGATAGTCGGGGCTGATGCGGCCGACCGCGCCGAAGGCACCCTTGCGCCCCTTCCAGATGGCCAGGGATTCCTCGGCGGTCTGCGCCACCTTCAGGCTGATCGGGTCGAAGCGGCTGCAGATCTCCTTGATCCGGCCGAGGAGCATGTCTTGCTCCGCCTCGCTGCCCTCGACCTCGATGATGAGCATCGCCTCGGCATCCAGCGGGTAGCCGGCATGGGCAAAGGCCTCGCAGGCATGGATGGCGGGGCGGTCCATGAATTCCAGCGCCACCGGGATGATGCCGCTGCCGATGATGGCGTCCACCGCCTGGCCGGCAATCTCGTTGGACTTGAAGGCGGCCAGCATGGCGCGGGCACCTTCCGCCGCGCGCAGGATGCGGACCGTGACCTCGGTGATGACGGCAAGCTGGCCCTCGCTGCCGGTCAGCAGACCGAGCCAGTCATAGCCGGCCGCGTCCAGGTGCCGGCCGCCGACCTCGAAGATCTCGCCCTCGACCGTCACCGCCTTCAGGCCGAGCAGGTTGTTGGCGGTGACGCCGTATTTCAGGCAATGCGCCCCGCCGGAGTTCATGTTGACATTGCCGCCGATCATGCAGGCGAGCTGGCTGGATGGATCGGGCGCGTAGAAGAACCCGTCCCCCTCCACCGCCTTGGTGATGCCGAGATTGGTGACGCCGGCCTCCACCACCGCCAGGCGATTGGCGTAGTCCACCTCCAGGATGCGGTTCATGCGCATCAGGCCGAGCACCACCGCATCCGCCAGCGGCAGCGCCCCGCCGGACAGCGAGGTGCCGGCCCCGCGCGGGATCACCCGGATGCCCATGCCGTGGCAGTAGCGCAGCACCGCCGCCACCTGCTCCGTGCTGGTCGGCAGCACCACGGCCAGCGGCGGCTGGCGGTAGGCGGAGAGCCCGTCCGTCTCATAGGGCTTCAGCCGCAGCTCCTCGCTGATGACCCCCTCGCCCGGCACGATGGCGCGCAGCGCGGCGACGATCTCCTCGCGGCGGGCGAGCACTTCGGGCTTCGGATCGGGCAGCCTGATCACGTCCATCCCTCCTTCGGCGTGAAGGAACATGGGCCGGCCAGGGCGGCCGGGCAAGCGCCCCGCTTGCGGGACGGATCGGCTGCCGCCACTCTCCGGCGCCGACCGGAGCCCTGAGATGCGCTTGTCCGTCCTTTGCCTGCTGCTGTCCGCCGCCATCCTGTGTGGCCTTGCCATGCCTGCCGCCGCCCAGCTCCGCCAGGGGCAATACGGGCTGGAGGGACACAATCCGGATGGCAGCACCTATGTCGGGACCTTCTCCCTGCAGGAGGGGCCAGGGGCGGCCTGGCTGGCGACCTGGCAGGTCGAGGATGTGCGGATGCTCGGGCTCGGCCTGATTCAGAGCGGCGTACTGGCCGTCTCCTTCATCGTGGATGGCAGGCCCGGCGTCGCCGTCTATGAGGTGCAGCCGGACGGCAAGCTGCGCGGCGTCTGGACCACCGGCGGCGGCCTGGGCACGGAAATCCTGACGCCGCGCTGATGCGTGAGCGCCAGGCAGGCCGCCGCGAGGCGGCCGCCGGGTCGGATGTTGCGTACCAGAAGCAGAGCCGGGTGGGCCGGAGGCGGCCCTTCAGCCCGCCGCCGCGGCGCGCTGCAGCTTGACCTCCTGGGGCGGGCCGGGCAGCTCGATCTCGATCTCCAGGGTGGACATGTCGCCGCCGCGGTCGAGATTGATGTTCACCTTCCCCGGATCGATGGCGACATAGCGCGCCACCACCGCCACCAGCTCCTGCTGCAACCTGGGGAGGAAGTCCTCCCGCGTGCGGCCGATGCGCTCATGCGCCAGCACGATCTGCAGCCGCTCCTTGGCCTGGCTGGCGCTCGGCGGGTCCGCCTGCTTGCGGGTACGGAAGAAATCGAGCCAGCTCATCTTATGCCGCCCTCCCCCCGAACAGACGCTTGAACAGGCCGCCCTTGCGTTCCGGCTCCAGGAAGCGGTGCGGCAGCTCCTCGCCCAGGAAGCGGCCGACTGCGTCGCTGTAGGCCTGGCCGGCCACGCTCTCCCGGTCCATGATCACCGGCGTGCCGGTGTTCGACGCCCGGAGCACGCTCTCGCTCTCCGGCACCACGCCAAGCAGCGGGATGGCCAGGATCTCCCGCACGTCCTCGAGCTTCAGCATCTCGCCGCGCTCGGCCCGCACCGGATCGAAGCGGGTGACCAGGAGATGCTCCTTCACCTTCTCCCGCTTCTCCTCCGACCGCTTCGACTTCGACTGCAGCACCCCGAGGATGCGGTCGGAATCGCGGACCGAGGACACCTCCGGATTGGTCACCACGATCGCCTGGTCGGCGAAATACAGGGCGAGCAGCGCGCCCTTCTCGATCCCGGCCGGGCTGTCGCAGAGGATGTAGTCGAAATCCGCCGACAGTTCCTCGATGACCTTCTGCACGCCTTCCTTGGTCAGTGCATCCTTGTCGCGGGTCTGGCTGGCCGGGAGGATCGAAAGCGTGTCCACGCGCTTGTCGCGGATCAGCGCCTGGTTGAGCCTCGCCTCGCCCTGGATGACGTTGACGATGTCGAAGACCACGCGGCGCTCGACCCCCATGATGAGGTCGAGGTTGCGCAGCCCCACATCGAAGTCGATCACCACCGTCTTCTTGCCCCGCAGCGCGAGGCCAGTGGCAAAGGCGGCGCTGGTCGTGGTCTTGCCCACCCCGCCCTTGCCGGAGGTAACGACGATCACTTGCGCCATTGCGCTGTTCCCCCTGAAAGAAGCCCCTGCCCCAGCTTCGGCTCAGCCCAACGGCTCGAACCGCATCTCCTCGCCCTCCAGCCGCACCTGCACGGCGCGGCCGATGGGCGCATCCCCAAGTCCCTCGCGCACCGCATAATAGCCTGCGATGGCGACAAGCTCGGGGTCGAAATTCAAAGCGAAGATCCGGGCGCCGGTATCATCGGCGGCGCCGGCGACTGCCCGGCCTCGCAGCGTGCCATAGACATGGATATTGCCGTCCGCGATCAGCTCCGCCCCCGGATTGACCGTGGCCGTGACGATCAGGTCGGCGCCCTGGGCATAGATCCGCTGGCCGGATCGCACCGGCTCCGCCACCAGCATGGCGGTCCGGCCTGAGCCGGTGAAGCTGGCCGCCGGGGCCGCGGGCGTGGCGGGCGGAGGCGCCGCTGCGGCGGCCGGCGCGGGCATCTGCACATCCCCCTCCGCATCCTTGCCGCCGACGGGCCGCAGCGGCGGCAGGCCGGCGACCTGGGCCGCATGGCGCATCGCCTGGCTGCCGCCGGTGGTGCCGATGGGCACGATCTCCAGCGCGTGCAGCCCCTCGACCAGGGCGCGGAAATCCACCTCCTCGGGCGCAGCCTCCAGGTCGCCGAGCCCGATCACGATCGGGGCGAAGCGCAGGAAGCCCGGCGCCTTGCGGAACTGGTCGCCGAGGCTCGGAAGCACCGCCTCCGGCCGCGGGTCGAGCAGTCGCAGCACCAGCAGGTTGAAATTGCCGGCACGCAGGCGAAAGGTCTCGGGGAGGGTCTGGCTGTTCAAGGCAGTCTCTGGCCGGGGGCGACGGTGGGGTGAATTCCGGCGGGCAGGATCGGCCGTCCGCCGGCATTAGGTCTATAGCGGCGGCGAGCCCGGCGGCGAAGCCCGAATGCGCTGCCATGCCTGCGGAACGGTTGGCGGTTGCCCCCTCTGGCCGTCGCGCCCGGCCCCGGCATAATGCCCCGCCCTACGGAAGGACTGCGCCTTGCGGCCGATTACCCTGCCCGAACCCGCCCGTGCCGCCGCGGCTGGACCATCCCTGCCCGGCAGGGCTTCGGGGATGCCGGGGCCGGCGCAGCGCCTGGCGGGCGCCCCGATTCACCCCGGCGCCGATCCGGAGGCGATGCCCTGGGACAAGGAGGCTTAGGCACAGTGAGCAAGACAATCGGCACGCGCGCCGACTACCGCTGGTTCCTCTCCATGCCGACGCGCTGGATGGACAATGACGTCTATGGGCATGTGAACAACGTCACCTATTACAGCTTCTTCGACACGGCGGTGGCGCGCTTCCTGGTCGAGAACGGGGTGCTTGACCTGGCCACCAGCACGCGGGTCGGGCTGGTGGTGGAGACGAGCTGCCGCTACCACGCCCCCATCGCCTTTCCGGACACGGTCACCTGCGGGCTGCGCTGCGGCCGCCTCGGCACCTCCTCCATCCGCTACGAGATCGGCATTTTCCGTAACGAGGAGATGCAGGCATCGGCGGAAGGCCATTTCGTGCATGTCTATGTCGAACGGGCGACCCAGGACCGCGCCGTGCCCCTGCCCGCCGCCCTGCGGGACGCCGCGACCCGCCTGCTGCTGCCAACCTGAGGGAGGAGAAGGATGCCGAAGCTGAGCCGCCTGGGAATCCTCGACGACTACCAGGGCGTTGCCCTGTCCATGGGCCCCTGGGACAGGTTGCCGGATGACCTGAGGATCGAGGTCTTCCGGGACACCATCAAGGACCAGGAGGCGCTGGTGCGACGCCTCTCGCCCTTCGACGCGCTGCTCATCATGCGGGAGCGCACCCCTTTCCCCCGCAGCCTGATCGAGCGCCTGCCGAACCTGCGGCTTCTGATCACCACCGGCGCGCGCAACCGCTCCGTCGATCTGGCGGCCTGCGCCGAACGCGGCATCACCGTCTGCGGCACGCCTTCCTTCGCACATCCGACGGTGGACCTGACCTGGGGCCTGATCCTCTCCCTGATGCGCCGCATCCCGGAGCAGGAGCGCGCCCTGCGCGAAGGCCGCTGGCAGGTGGCGCTGGGCAATACGCTGGAAGGCAGGACGCTCGGCGTGGTTGGACTCGGCAATCTGGGCAGCCGGGTGGCGAAGGTGGGCGCCGCCTTCGGCATGAAGGTCATCGCCTGGAGCCAGAACCTGACCGAGGAAAAGGCCGCCGCCGCCGGTGCCGTGAAGGTGGACAAGGCGACGCTGCTGCAGGAGGCGGATGTGGTGACGCTCCACCTCATCCTCTCCGAGCGTTCCCGCGGCATCATCGGCGCCGGGGACCTGGCGCAGATGAAGCGCAGCGCGGTGATCGTGAACACCAGCCGCGGCCCGCTGATCGACCAGGAGGCGCTGATCGCCGCGCTGAAGGAAGGGCGGATCGCCGGCGCCGGGCTCGATGTCTATGACGAGGAGCCACTGCCGCCGGGCCACCCGATCCTCTCGGCGCCCAATACGGTGCTGACGCCGCATCTGGGCTATGTGACCGAGGAGAATTACCGTGCCTATTTCCAGGGCGCGGTGGAGGCGGTGCTCGGCTACCTCGCCGGGAGCCCGGTGCGCGAATTGCGCCCGGGCTAGGCCGCCCTACCCCTTCAGATAGGTTTCCGCCGCATCGGCCAGGACCTGGCAGCCGAGGGCCAGGTCCTCCTCCTTCGTGTCCTCCGCCCAGTGATGGCTGATGCCACCGATGCTCGGCACGAAGAGCATCGAGACCGGCATGCGCTTGGCAATGTATTGCGCATCATGTCCGGCGCCGCTCGGCATCCGCTGCCAGAGGCCCGGGGCGTGCCGCTCCGCCGCCTGGTCCAGCGCCGCCATCATCGCCGGATCGCAGAGCGCGGGGGTGGCGCGGGCGATCTGGGTCAGGGTGGCGGGGCAGCGTTCGTTACGGTTGCTCTCCTGCACCAGGGCGCGGAGCGCCGTCTCCATCCGCTCCAGCACCGCCATGCTGACATCCCGGAACTGGAACAGCACATCGGCGCGGCCGGGGATGATGCTGGGCGCGCCGGGCTCCAGGGTGATGCGGCCGGTGGTCCAGGTGCTGCGCTCGCCGCAGACCCTGGGGAATTCGCGGTCAATCGCCGCCAGCAGCCGGACGGCGGTGAGGCCGGCATCCCTGCGCTCCGCCATGGTGGTGCCGCCGGCATGGTCCTGCTGGCCCTCGATCTCGATGCGCCACTGCCAGATGGCGACGATGCCCGTCACCACGCCGAGCCGCAGCCCGGCACGTTCGAGCTGGGTGCCCTGCTCGATATGCATCTCGAAGAAGCCCTTGTGCCGGCCGGGCTCAAGCTGCATGCGCGGCTTGCCGGCAAGGCCGGCGGCCGCCAGCGTTTCCCGCAGCGGGGTGCCGTCGTTGCGGCTGCGGCTGCGGTCGATCTCCTCTTCGGACAGCTCGCCGATGATGGATCTGCTGCCGAGGAAGCCGCCCTCGAAATGCCCTTCCTCATCGGCGAAGGCGGCGACATCCACGGGCAGGCCGGCACGGGCCAGGGCGAGACCGGCCACGACGCCGAGCGCCCCGTCCAGCCAGCCGGCGTAATTCTGGCTCTCGATATGGCTGCCCACCAGCAGGTGCGGGCCGGGGCCGCGATGCCGCCCATAGACATTGCCGATGCCGTCGATCGAGGGCTCCAGGCCGATCTCCGCCATCCGCTCCATCAGCCAGCGGCGGCTTTCCATGTCCTGCGGAGAGTAGGTCGGCCGGTGCACGCCGGTGCGGTACTTCCCGATCTGGCGCAGGTCGTTCAGGTCCTTGAGGAAGTGTTCGGCATCGATCCTGGGCATGGCTCGCTTCTCCGTTGTCCCGGCAAGCCTGGATCGGTCCGCATCCGGTGGCAATGCCCTGCCGCCCCTTGAGTCCGGCCGTGGGATGGCGCGCAATCCCCCCGGCCAGAGGGAGACGCAGCATGGGCCGGATCTTCACCTACCCCGCCATGGAGCGGGTCCATATCGGCACCGCCTTCGAGGAAGCCGTGGCCGTGGAGGCCGCACGGGCCGGCGCAGGCCGCGTCTTCCTCATGGTGGGCGGCAGCATCAGCCGGGAGACGGACTGGCCGGACCGGCTGGCGCGCCGGCTGGCCGAGGGGGGACAGGCACGGCTGGTCGGCATCTGGAACCGTATCGCTCCCCACACCCCGCGCGCCGATGTCATCGCGGCCACCGCCGCGGCGCGGGCGGCGGGGGCAGAGCTGATCGTCACCCTGGGCGGCGGCTCCGTCACCGATGCCGGGAAGATGGTGCGCCTCTGCCTGGCGAATGAAGTGACGGAGGAGGCGCAGCTCGAAGGGCTGGCGACCGTCATCGAGGGGCGGAAGCGCATCCTCCCGCCTATGCGGGCGCCCTCCCCACCGCAGGTCTGCGTGCCGACTACGCTCTCGGCCGGCGATTTCTCGGCCACTGCCGGCTGCACGGACACCGCCCGCGGGCTGAAGCAGAGCTACGCGCATCCGCGCATGATGGCGACGGCCGTGGTGCTGGACCCTGCCGTCACGATGCGCACGCCGGAATGGCTGTTCCTCTCCAGCGGCATCCGCGCGGTGGATCATGCAGTGGAGGATATCTGCTCCATCAGCGGCAATGCCTTTTCCGAGGGGGCCTCGATGCAGGCGCTGCGCCTCCTCTCACGCGGCCTGCGCGGGGCGAAGGCGCGGCCGGAGGATCCCGCGCCGCGGCTCGACTGTCTGACGGGCGCCTGGATGTCCATGGTCGGCTCGCAATCCGGCGTGGAGAAGGGTGCGAGCCATGGCATTGGCCATGCGCTGGGCGGCGCCGCAGGGATGCCACATGGCTACACCTCCTGCGTCATGCTGCCGGTAGTGCTGCGCTACAACCGGCCGGTCAATGCGGCGCAGCAGGCGCTGGTGAGCGAGGCGCTCGGCCAGCCGGACGCGCCGGCTGCCGATCTGGTCGCCGGGCTCGTCGCGGAGCTCGGCCTGCCGGGGCGGCTGCGCGACTGCGGCGTGAAGCGGGAACAGCTGGACATGATCGCCGAGGCGGCGATGCATGACCGCTGGATCCCGACCAACCCGCGTCCGCTCGACCTCGCGGGGGTGCGGGCGCTGCTGGAGGAAGCCTGGTAGAGGCGCGCGACGCCATCCCCGCCACGGGGCGGGCCCGCGCCCGTCCCGGCGCCGCATGCAGGTCTAGAACAGGGCGTAGCCGCCATCGATCACCAGCGTGTCGCCGGTGTGGTAGGCGGCGGCGCTGCTCATCAGATAGACCGCGATGCCGCCGAAATCCTCGCCCCTGCCCCAGCGGCGCATCGGGATGCGCGGCATGACGGCATTGCGGAATTTGTCGTCGGCGGTGGATTTCGCCGTCATGTCCGTCTCAATCCAGCCGGGCAGGATGGCATTGGCGCGGATGCCGTGGCGTGCCAGCTCGACCGCCAGCGCCCGGATCATGGAGATCAGCCCACCCTTGCTGGCGGCATAGTGCTCGTTGCGCGCCGCGCCCTCGATGGCAGCGATGGAGGCGGTGCCGACCAGCACGCCGCCCGGATCGCCCTTGCCGGCCCGCTCCACCATGTGGCGGGCGGCGGCGCGGAAGGTGTAGAAGGCGCCG
>CALGVL010000138.1 GCA_937930165.1 uncultured Acetobacteraceae bacterium | reverse complement strand
GGTAGCCACCGAGCGCGCCGCCCTGCTGCAGGTGATGCTGGACAACATCCGGCACGGCATCGCCCTGTTCGATGCGGAGCGCCGGCTCGTCGCCTCCAACGCCCTGGCGGCGAAACTGATGGGGCTGGCGCCGGACCGGCTGTGGCCCGGCCGCGAGATCGACGACATCATCGCCGAGCAGGGTGCAAACGGCGAATTTGGCTCCACCCCAGTGGCCGAGGTGATCCGCAACGCCGGCCACCGCGACCGCTCGAAGCCGCTGCACTACACCCGCATCCGGCCGGACGGGACGGTGGTGGAGGTGATCTCGGACCCCACGCCGGATGGCGGCTTCGTCTGCACCTACAGCGACATCACCGCCCGCGCCCGCGCCGAGGCGGAGGCGCGCGAGCAGGCGGCAACCCTGCAGGCGACGATCGACAACCTTCGGCACGGCGTCATCCTCTATGGCCCGGACCGCCGGGTTCGCGTGGCCAATGCGCTGACCAGCACCCTGGCCGGACACCCGCCCGGGGCGATCCGTCCCGGCCAGACGCTGGAGGAGCTGGTCACCGGCATGGCCAAGGACGGCGCCCTGGGGGAGGGCCCGGAGGCCGAGGCGGCGCGCGCCCGCATCCTCGGCGCCGACCGCTCGAAATCCTGGCGCAACATCCGCACCACCCGGGACGGGCGGGTGCTGGAGATCCATTCCGACCCGATGCCGGACGGCGGCTTCATCGTCAGCCAGGTGGACATCACGCCCCTGGCGCGGGCGGAGGCGGCGGCGCGGGAGCGCGCCACCATGCTGCAGTCCATGCTGGACAACACGCGCCATGGCATCGCGCTCTACGGCCCGGACCGGCGGCTGCTGGTGGCCAACCCGCTTGCCGCCAGGCTGGCCTTCCTGCGGCCCGAGGAGATGACGCCCGGCCGCAGCCTGGAGGAGATGGTCGCCCTGCAGCTTGAGCGGGGCTTCTTCGGCACCGGCGAGGAAGCCCTGGCGCTGGCCGAGCAGGCGCTCCGGGTGGACCGCAGCCAGCCGGAGCGCAAGCAGCGCACCATGCCGGACGGGCGGGTGCTGGAGACCGCCTCTGATCCCACCCCGGATGGCGGCTTCGTCGTCACCTGGAGCGACATCACCGCCCTTGCCCGGGCGGAGGAAGCAGCGCAGCGGCGCGCCGGCTTCCTCCAGGCCATGCTGGACAACATCCGGCACGGCATCGCCCTGTTCGATGCCGAGAACCGGGTGGTGGCGGCGAACCCGGTCTTCCGCCAGCTCCTCGACCTGCCGGAGGAGGTGGTGGAGCCGGGCCGGCCCTATACGGATTTCGTGGACCTTCTGCAGTCCCGCGGCGAATACGGCGAGGGCGAGGCCGGCCTGGCCGTCGCCAGGGCGATCAAGAGCCGCGACCGCCGCCAGACAGTGCGCTCCGTCCGCACCCGGCCGAACGGCACGGTGCTGGAGATCGTCTCCGATCCCACCCCCGATGGCGGCTGGGTGCTGACCTTCACCGACGTGACCGAGGACCGCCGCATCCGCGCCGAGCTGGAGCGCGCCAAGGAGGCGGCGGAGGCAGCGAACCGTGCCAAGTCCCGCTTCCTCGCCACCATGAGCCATGAGCTGCGCACGCCACTGAATGCGGTGATCGGCTTCTCCGAGGCGATCATGGCCGATCCCGATCCGGTGCGCGGCCGGGAATACCTGCGCTCGATCCATGAAGCCGGACGCCACCTGCTCTCGCTGATCGACGACATCCTGGACGTGACGCGGGCGGAGACCACCGGCTTCCAGGTCTCGGAGGGAGAGGTGGATGTGCTGGCCCTGGCGGAAGGCTCGGTCCGGGTGATGCGCGCCACCGCCGCCGCGGCGCAGGTGACGCTGGAGGCGGAGCTGCCGCCGGCGCTGCCGCTGGTGCGGGCGGATGAGCTGCGGCTGCGCCAGGTGCTGCTGAACCTGCTCTCGAATGCGGTGAAATTCACCCCGGCCGGCGGGGTGGTACGGCTCGCCGCGGAGGTCGAGCCGGCGGGCGACCTGGTGCTGCGGGTGAGCGACACCGGAATCGGCATCCCACCCGAGGAAATTCCCCGCGCCTTCGAACCCTTCACCCAGCTTGACGGTTCACTCTCCCGGCGCTTCCCGGGATCGGGGCTGGGGCTCTATCTCAGCCGGGCCCTGGCCGAGGCGCAGGGCGCCGAGCTGACCCTGGAAAGCGCTCCCGGGGCCGGCACGATGGCGGTGCTGCGCATCCCGAAATCCCGCCTGCTGGCGCCCTTGGCCGCCTGATCCCATATCCCGTCCTTGTCCCGCCCTGCCGGGGAGTATCCCGAATGTCTCTCGATACACCGCTTGCCGTCACCGACCGCCTGTTCTTCGGCACGCTCGACCGCACCGGCTCCGAGCGCCTGCTGCGCGACGCCCTGGCCGGCGCGGAAGATGGAGAATTGTTCCTGGAATACCGGGAGAGCGAGGGCATCTCGCTGGATGACGGCCGCATCCGCTCCGCCTCCTTCGATTCCACGCGCGGCTTCGGCCTGCGCTCCGTCCTGGGCGAGGCGGCAGGCTACGCCCATTCGGGGGAATTGACCGAGGCGGCGCTGAAGCGCGCGGCGGATACGGTCCGGGCGGTTCGGCAAGGCCGGTCCGGCAGCCTGGCCGTGGCGCCGCGGGCGACCAATACGCGGCTGTATGACGATTCGAACCCGCTCTCGCAGATGGATTTCGCCGCCAAGACGAAGCTGCTCGCGGAGATCGACGCCTTCGCCCGCGGGCGCGACCCGCGCGTGGTGCAGGTGATGGCCTCGCTGGCCGGGGAGTGGCAGGCGGTGCAGATCCTGCGGCCGGACGGGACGCGGGTGGCCGACCTGCGCCCGCTGGTGCGGCTAAACGTCTCGGTGGTGGTGGAGCAGAATGGGCGGCGGGAGACCGGCAGCCATGGCATGGGCGGCCGCTTCGCCTATGACCGCATCCTCTCCCCGGCAAGCTGGCAGGCAGCAGTGGACGAGGCGCTGCGCCAGGCCCTGGTGAACCTGGACAGCGTGCCGGCGCCGGCGGGAGAGATGGAGGTGGTGCTCGGCTCCGGCTGGCCCGGCATCCTGCTGCATGAGGCGATCGGGCACGGGCTGGAGGGCGACTTCAACCGCAAGAAGACCTCAGCCTTCGCCGGGCTGCTGGGGCAGCGCATCGCCTCGCCGGGAGTGACGGTGGTGGATGACGGCAGCATCCCGGACCGGCGCGGCAGCCTGACCGTGGATGACGAGGGCACGCCGAGCCAGCGCACCGTGCTGATCGAGGACGGGATCCTGACCGGCTTCCTGCAGGACCGGCAGAATGCCCGGCTGATGGGCGTGGCACCGACCGGCAATGGCCGCCGGCAAAGCCATGCGCACATCCCCATGCCGCGCATGACCAACACGGTGATGCTGGGTGGCCAGCACGCGCCGGAGGAGATCATCCGCAGCGTGAAGCGCGGCCTCTATGCGGTGAATTTCGGCGGCGGGCAGGTGGACATCACCAGCGGCAAATTCGTGTTCAGCGCCAGCGAGGCCTATTTGATCGAGGACGGCAGGATCGGCGCACCGGTGAAGGGTGCGACCCTGATCGGCAACGGGCCGGATGCGCTGACCAAGGTGACGATGGTGGGCAATGACATGGCGCTTGACCCCGGCATCGGCACCTGCGGCAAGAACGGCCAGGGCGTGCCGGTGGGCGTCGGGCAGCCGACGCTGAAGATGACCGGCCTGACCGTGGGCGGGACGGCGGTGTGATCCGCCGGGCCCGGCCGGAGGAGGCGCCGCTCCTCCAGGCGCTGGCGGAGTGCGCCTATGGCCCCTGGGTGCCTGTGATCGGCCAGCGTCCCATGCCAATGCAGGATGATTACGCAGCGCGCGTTGCGGCGGGCGAAGCCTGGGTGCTGGAGGCGGAGGGAGGCATCCGGGGCCTTCTGGTGCTGGAGGAACATCCGGACCACCTGCTGCTCGACAACATCGCGGTGGAGCCGGCGCGCCAGGGCCAGGGTGATGGCCGCCTGCTGCTGGATTTCGCGGAGGCCGAGGCCCGGCGCCGCGGCCTCCCCGAGATCCGCCTCTACACGAACGAGCTGATGGCGCGGAACATCGCGCTCTATGCCCGCCGCGGCTATGCCGAGACGGAACGGCGGCAGGAGAAGGGCTTCCGCCGCGTCTTCATGGCGAAGCGGCTGGGCTGACGGGACTCATGCCGGCCGCCTGATGAGCGACCGCGCGGGGGTGGAAGCCAGACTCTGCCGCCTCGCCCTCCCGGAACAGGCAGCCTCCCGGTCTCGCGTGATTTCAGGGCGCAGCGCTACCTTGTCCGCAGTGCCCCGCGTGGACCTCAGTCCCGGAAGAACGCCAGCAGGTCAGGATTGATGATGTCGGGATGGGTCGTGCACATGCCGTGAGGCAGGCCCTCGTAGGATTTCAGGGTGCCGTTCTTCAGCAGCTTGACCGAGAGCGGCGCAGAGTCCGCATACGGCACGATCTGATCGTCGGTGCCGTGCATGACGAGCACGGGCACGTCGATTCTCTTGAGATCGTCGGTGAAGTCCGTCTCGGAGAAAGCCTTGATGCAGTCGTATTGGGCTTTGGCGCCGCCCATCATTCCCTGGCGCCACCAATTGTCGATGACGCCCTGCGAGACTTTGGCGCCCGGCCGGTTGTAGCCGTAGAAGGGGCCGGCCGGTATGTCGATGTAGAGTTGTGCCCGGTTGGCGGCAAGCTGCGCGCGGAAGCCGTCGAACACCTCGATCGGCAGTCCGCCGGGATTTTTGTCGGATTTGACCATGATCGGCGGGACCGCACCGATCAGCACCGCCTTGGCGACACGTCCTCGCTCGGCGCGAGCAACATAGCGAGCGACTTCGCCACCCCCGGTCGAGTGTCCGACATGGATCGCGTTCTTCAAATCGAGGGTGGCGACAAGTTCGGCAACGTCGGCCGCATAGGTGTCCATTTCGTTGCCGGTTGCGGTCTGGGTCGAACGTCCGTGGCCACGACGGTCATGCGCGATGACGCGATAACCTTTGTCGAGGAAGAACAGCATCTGGTTGTCCCAGTCGTCGGAACTGAGCGGCCAGCCGTGATGAAAGACGACAGGTTGAGCATCCCGGGCACCCCAATCCTTGTAGAAGATCTCGGTGCCATCCTTCACAGTGATCATGCCCATCGGTCGCTCCTCTTCTTGGATTGGGAGCCGGCGCTGTTTGCGTTGAAGGCAAAGGCCCAATGCGGGCAGCGTCCGGATTGGCGCCGAACCGGATCATGCACGGCACGCGTCATTCAAGGCGTGCCGCTAGGGCTTGGTCAATCTTACCTTTTGGCGCAAAAGCCTGTGCGCAGGTCGCCTTTCTGGGGCGAAAATGGCCGCCTATCGGCGGCCGGTGTCAGACCTCCGCCGCCAGCAATGCCTGCCGCGCATCGCCGCCCCAGGCACGCTCATAGAGGTTCAGCAGCCGGTCGGCCTGGGTCAGGCCGCTGGCAACGATCTCCTCCAGCGGGGCGAGATAGACTTCTTCTCCCAGCCCTCGTGCCTTCAATCCATCGCGGGCAATGGCCAGCATGTCGCGCGCCACGTCGCGCACGCTGCGGCCGCGGATGGTGGCCGCCAATGCCTGCGCTGGCACGGCCTCGCGCAGCGCCCGCATCTCCTCCACGGTCCAGCCGCGGATCAGCGCCGCCGCCGCCTTCTGCGCCGCGTCGTCATAGAGCAGCCCCACCCAGAGCGCAGGCAGCGCCACCAGCATGGCTGGGCTGCCGGCATCGGCGCCGCGCATCTCCAGGAAACGCTTCAGCCGGACATCGGTGAAGGCGGTGGTCACATGGTCGGCGAAATCGCCCATGGTCGCACGCTCGCCGGGCAGGATGCTGAGCCGCCCTTCCAGGAAGTCGCGGAAGCTGGCGCCGGCGGCGTCCAGCCACTTACCCTCCCGCATCACGAAATACATCGGCACGTCGAGCAGCCAGTCGGCAAAGCGCTCAAAGCCGAAGCCGGGCTCGAAGACCACGGCGGGGATGCCGGTGCGATCCGGGTCGGTATCGGTCCAGACCTGGGCACGCATGCTGCGGAAGCCGTTGGGCTTCCCTTCGGTGAAGGGCGAGTTGGCGAAAAGCGCCGTCGCCACCGGCTGCAGCGCCAGGGAGACGCGCAGCTTCTCGACCATGTCGGCCTCGTCGCCATAGTCGAGATTGGCCTGCACCGTGCAGGTGCGCAGCATCATGTCGAGGCCGAGGCGGCCTTTCTTCGGCATGTACTCCCGCATGATCTTGTAGCGCCCCTTCGGCATCCAGGGAATGTCTTCCCGCCGCCACTTCGGCTGAAAGCCCATGCCGAGCATGCCGATTCCGAGCTCGCGGCCGACCTCCTTCACCTGGTCGAGATGGCGATGCACCTCGGCGCAGGTGTCGTGCAGCGTCTCGACCGGCGCGCCGGACAACTCGACCTGTCCGCCGGGCTCGAGCGTGATGTTGCAGCGGCCCTTGGTGAGGGCGAT
>CALGVL010000137.1 GCA_937930165.1 uncultured Acetobacteraceae bacterium | reverse complement strand
CCGAGGCGGCACTCGGCCATGCCGCGGCGCAGCCGGCGCTGGCCGAGCAGGCCCGGTTCCTGCTGGCCTCGCTGGGCCAGGGGGCGGTGCCGGACCGGGCGCCGGCGGGCTATGTGCGCGACCTGTTCGACCAATTCGCGCCCCGCTTCGAGGCGGAACTGACCGGCCGCCTGGACTACCGCACACCGGGGCTGCTGGCCGGGCTGCTGGCGGAGGCGGGCATCAAGCCGGAGCGGCGGCTGCGTGTGCTCGATCTCGGCTGCGGCACCGGCCTGTCCGGCGCCAGCCTGGCGCCCTTCGCCAAGCGGCTGGAGGGGCTGGACCTCTCCCCCCGGATGCTGACGGAGGCCCGGAAGCGCGGCCTCTACGACGCGCTGCACGAGGCCGACCTGCTGGACTGGCTTCCCGACCGCAAGGGCGGCTTCGAATTGATCGCCGCCGTGGATGTGCTGAACTATCTGGGCGACCTGGCCCCGGCCCTGGCCGGCATCGCCGGCGCTCTGGCGCCCGGCGGCATCGCCGCCTTCTCGGTGGAGGCGGGGGAGGGGGCGCCCTTCGCGCTTGGCGAGACCATGCGCTACCGGCATGATCCGGCGCATGTCGAGGCCCTGGCCAGGACGGCGGGCTTCGAAGTCCTGGCCCGGCGCGAGGCGGCGCTCCGGCAGGAGAAGGGCGCCCCGGTGGCCGGCGCCCTCTTCGTGATGCGCCGGGGTCCCTGAACAGCCCATCCCTCATCGCGGGCCGGTCACCACGGCGGATGCCTGGATGTTGTCCGCAACCTCCTGCGATCCATCCCAGATCATTCTCAGCGCGACGTAGAGGATCACCGCCAGGCCCACCCAAGCGATCCAGCGGTGCCGGTTCAGCAATTCCGCGATGAAGGTGGCGGCCACACCCATGAGGGCCACGGAAATCACGAGGCCGAGCACCAGCACCCAGGTGTGACCCCGTGCCGCTCCGGCCACGGCCAGCACGTTGTCCAGGCTCATCGATACGTCGGCAATCAGGATTTGGACGATGGCCTGCCGCAGGGTCTTGCGCGGTGGTCCGGCGGAGTCATGGCCATCAACCGATTCGGCCCGCAATGCTTCCGCCGCAGCGGCACCACGCAGTTCGCGGTACATCTTCCAGCAGACCCAGAGGAGCAGGATACCGCCAGCGAGCGTGAGCCCCACGATGGCAAGGAGCTGGGTGGTGATGGCGGCGAAGGCGATGCGCATCACGGTTGCCGCCGCGATGCCCCAGATGATCGCCTGCCGCTGCTGGGCGGGCGGCAGTCCGCCCGAGGCCGCCATGCCGACGACAATCGCATTGTCGCCGGCCAACACGATGTCGATGAGGAGTATCTGCGAGAGCGCGGTGAGTTCCTGTATCATGGCGACTCTCTGCCCATCAGGAAACGTCCTGCCGCTGCGCAAGGCCGGTTCTGCCCGAAACCTCCTTGCCCGCATTGCGAAGGGTGATCGAACCAGGCGGACCGGCCAGGCAGCGCGGCCTCAGGGAGCTCCGATCCAGAAGGGCGGAGGCGGCGTGGTGAGGAACACCACATCCCTCACCCCTGGCACCTCCTCCGCCAGCGCGCGCAAGCCGCACTTGTTCTTCTCGGAGCAGAAGCCGCTGAAAGTCACCACGCCATCCTCCACATCCACATAGGTGAAGTGGATGTCTGCCCAGGGCTCCTCACGCATCGCGTTGACCACGGAACGGCGGATGGCGGCATCGCTGGAGCGCTCGCCGTTGTTCCTCCTCATGGGCATCGTCAGCACGGCACGTATCAAATGGGCACGGGTGACCAGACCCAGCATCTGGCTGTCCCGGACTACCGGCACGTGGCGGATCTTGTGCTCCTCCATCACCTTGGCGATGTGTTCGGCGGTGGTGTCCTCGGTTGCGGTGATGAGGTCGGTGGACATGATGTCGCAGGCCTGGTGGCCGTGCGTGCGGGCGTATTGCCTGGCCTGGCGGGCCGCAGAGTGGAACACGCCCCACAGATAGCTGTGGTGCACATCCTCTGCGGCGGCGAGCCGACGCAATATGTCGCTTTCCGTCACCAGGCCAACGAGCTTCCCGGATGCATCCACCACCGGCACGCCTGTTACGCCGCGTGTGGCCATGATCTCGGCCAGGGCAAGCACGGGCGCGTCTGGAGGCACGGTGTCGACATCAGTCGACATCAGGTCACGCGCACGCATTTTTTCATCTCCCGGCAGCGGCCATTCTTCAGCCAAGGGAGGAGAGTGTCCGACATCCTCTCCTTGTCGCCGGGGCATGCCGCAAGCTGAAGCCCCGGCGGTCGTCATTCAGCATGGGTGGGAGCGGAATGGTCAAAGGAAACCGGACATCACGTCCTCCGGCGCTCGCACGGCCTGTGCCGCGTGGAGGCGGGTTGCCGGCATACGGTGACCGGAGGGACTCAGCCCATGCTGGCAGCCCCGGTCAGGCCAGCCTGAATCCCGCTGTGCTGTTCCGGAGCGTGCATGTGCATTCAGACATGAGGCTGTCCGGCCGTCCGGAAGGTCCCAGGGATCATGCTTGGCCGAGGCGCCGCTAGGGCGCCTCCAGGATCCGTGCCGCGGCCATGATCCGCCGCACCTTCTCGGATTCCGTCGCCCCGGCTTCCACCGCCGCCACGGCCTTCGCCTCGGCCGCGCGCACGGCGGCGAGGCTTTCCAGCACCGCCTCCGCCCGGTCCAGCGGCACCACGACCACGCCATCGGCATCGCCGACGACGATGTCACCGGGCCGCACATGGATGCCGCCGCAGGTGACCGGCGCGCCCACCGTGCCCGGCCCATTCGCCGCGGGCGAGGTGGGCACGATGCCGGCGCAGAAGACGGGCAGGCGCGTCGCG
>CALGVL010000136.1 GCA_937930165.1 uncultured Acetobacteraceae bacterium | reverse complement strand
CCGCCGAGGCGGCCGCGGCACCCGCTCCCTCCAAGGTGGAACCGGCCATGCCACCGGCGCCCGTGGCACCCGTCCAGCTTCCGGTCCTGCCCGTGCCATCGGAGGGACAGAAGGTTGCAGCCCCGCCGCCGCCGGCACGGCCCGCCTCGGAGCAGGCAGCGCGTGCCGGAGCGGCCGGCTTGGCCCTGACGCCGCGCCTCGCGCCCATCGCCCGCCATCCTGATCCCGCACCCCCTCAGCCGGAGAGGGCGGGCCCTCCGGACAGAGCCTCCGACCCCCGCCACGCGCCGCCGGCCCCGGTGCCGGAACCGAGGCGGCTCCCGCCCATCGCTGCACAGGCATTGCCGCCGATCGCCGGTCGCGTCGCAACCCAGCCTCCGCCGGAGCCGCCGCAGCAACGCTGCCACCGGATCGTCTGGCTCGTCGGCCAGGGCGTACTGCTGCCGGAGGAGGACCTGCGGTTCTTCCAGCGCTCCTGCATCCGCCGTTGACCGGTGATTGATCCTGGCAGCCGGTTCGCGGCTCCGGGTCCTGCGGCCTTTCGCCGGCCGGAGGCCTCAGCCTGGTGGCGGCAGGAAGTCCACCTCATGCTCGGCGGCGATCCGCACCACCTCGTTGGGATCGCTGACATTGTGGATGCGGGTGAAGAGCTGATACAGGCTGCGGCTCGGCGCCACCCAGAACAGCGCCCGCACCGGCGCGCCCGACTTGTTGAAGATGCCGTGCGGGATGCCCATCGGCATGCGGATCAGGTCGCCGGTGGAGGCGAATTCGGTCCGGCCGTCCAGCAGCAGCTCGAATTTCCCGTCCAGCATGTAGATGAACTCATCCTGTGTCGGATGGACATGCGGCGGCACGAAGGTGCCATCGGGGAAATAGGTCTCGAAGGTGAAGGAGGCCTCGGAGTGCTGCATCGGCTTGTAGGTCTGGCCCAGGATGTTCCAGACCACTCCGCCCTCGCCCTGTCCGGCCCGGGTGATCCCGGCTGTCATCTGCGGCATCTTCATGCTTCGACCCTCCCTCCCTCTCAGACGTGCAAGTAACTATCGCGCAGCTCCGGCGAGGCCGCCAGCGCCTTGCTGCTGCCGGTCCATACCGTTCGGCCTTTTTCCACGACCACATGCCGGTCGGCCAGGCGCATCACCGCCGCCAGGTTCTTGTCGATGAGCAGGATTGCCTGGCCCTCCCGCCGCAGCCGGGCCAGCACCTCCCAGATCTCGGCGCGGATCAGCGGTGCCAGGCCCTCGGTCGCCTCGTCCAGGATCAGCAGCCTGGGATTGGTCATCAGCGCCCGGCCGATCGCCACCATCTGCTGCTCCCCGCCC
>CALGVL010000135.1 GCA_937930165.1 uncultured Acetobacteraceae bacterium | reverse complement strand
CGGGCTCGATGCAGCGTCCGGTCAGTGGCACCATGGGGGAAGCCGGGCTGCCGGGCTTCGAATCCCAGTTCTGGTATGGCGTCTTGAGCACCGAAGGGTACGTCCGCCGAAATCTGCCAGAGGGTGAACGCGCTGATGCAGGAGACGATGCGCGACCCGGCCATCGTGCAGCGTCTGACCAGCCAGGTGCTGGAACCGGTTACGGAGAGCATCGGGGAAAGCAGGCGGTTCATCGCCGCCGAGATCGCGCGCGCGTGGCCGAGCTGCTCCGGAGCGTCAACGACCAGCCGGAGTGACGCGGGCCGCCACCGGTGCCGCAAGCGCCTTCGCGTGCCGAGGCGGCGCGGCGGCACCCATGGGCCATGGGAGGAGGCAGGAATGCAGCGCAAGGCAAGCGACCGGGAGGTACTGCCGCGGGATCCGGCGGTGATCAGCGCCTACCACGCTCATATCTACTACGACCCACAGGCCACACGGGACCGTGCCGCGATGCTGCGGGAGCGGCTGGCCGCGGCCTTTCCCGATGCCCGGCTGGGCCGCTGGCACGACCAACCGGTCGGTCCCCATTCCGGCGCGATGTACCAGATCGCCTTCGGGGCGGACCGGCTCGCCGCGATCCTGCCCTGGCTGATGTTCAACCGCCTCGGCCTGACCGTCCTTATACATCCGGAGACCGGCGACGCCCAGGCGGACCACGCCGAGCACGCCGCATGGCTCGGCGCCGTCCTTCCGCTGCGGCTGGAGGCGCTGCCCCCATCGCGGTGACCGATGGAGTCTGCGACGAGCCGGCATCGGGGTGAGGGGGCGGCCGGGAAACCTTCGCAACGGAAGTGCATTGAGAAGGAGCGAATTCAAGGGGGTTGAATGATGAGCAGACCGGCAGGCGCGGCACGGACCATGCGGGCCGCGGTCCTGACCGGGCCGGGGCGGGTGCGGGTGGAGGAGGTCGCGCTGCCCCAACCTGGGGCCGGGCAGGTGCGGATCCGGCTGGAGGGATGCGGCGTCTGCGCCTCCAACCTCACCCCCTGGGCCGGGCCGGACTGGATGGCCTTCCCCACCGAGCCCGGCGCGCTCGGGCATGAGGGCTGGGGCGTGGTGGATGCGGTGGGGGAGGGGGTTGCAGGGCTGGCCGTCGGCGACCGCGTGGCGGCCCTCTCCTATCACGCCTATGCCGAGTACGACCTGGCCGCGGCGGAGGCCGTGGTCCCCCTGCCGGCCTCGCTGGCAGGCGCGCCCTTTCCGGGCGAACCCCTCGGCTGCGCCATGAACATCTTTCGCCGCAGCAGGATCGAGGCGGGGCAGACCATCGCCATCCTGGGGATCGGCTTCCTCGGCGCCATCCTCACCCGGCTCGCCGCCGGGGCCAGGGCACGGGTAATCGCGATTTCGCGCCGTCGCTTCTCACTGGATGTGGCCCGGCGGATGGGGGCGGCGGAACTCATCCCGATGGACGACCATCAGGCGGTCATCGGACGGGTGAAGGAGCTGACCGGCGGTAGCCTCTGCGACCGGGTGATTGAAGCGGTCGGGAAGCAATGGCCGCTCGACCTCGCCGGGGAGCTTACGCGCGAGCGCGGACGACTCATCGTCGCGGGATATCACCAGGACGGGCCGCGGCAGGTGAACATGTGGCTCTGGAACTGGCGCGGCCTCGACGTCATCAACGCCCATGAGCGCGATCCGAAGATCTACGTCCAGGGCATCCGCGAGGCGGTGGATGCCGTCGTCTCCGGTTGCCTCGATCCAGCCCTCCTCTACACGCACCGCTTTCCCCTGGACCGGCTGGGCGAGGCGCTGGACGCTACGCGGGACCGGCCGGACGGTTTCCTCAAGGCTCTGGTGACGCTGTGATGGCGCGCCCCCGGCTTGGCTTCCTCGGCGTCGGCTGGATTGGCCGGCACCGCCTGCAGGCGATCCTTGAAGATGGCAGGGCGGAGGTGGCCGCCATCGCCGACCCCTCGCCGGAGATGGCGGAGGAGGCGGGGCGGCTGGCGCCCGGCGCGAGGCTGGTCTCCACGCTGGATGACCTGCTGGACATGAGGGTGGACGGCGTGGTGATCGCGACGCCGAGCGCCCTGCATGCAGAGCAGTCCATCCGGGCACTGGAACACGGTGCCGCGGTGTTCTGCCAGAAGCCGCTCGGCCGAACGAAAGCCGAGGCGCAGGCGGCGGTGGAGGCGGCACGCAGTGCGGACCGGCTCCTGTGCGTGGATCTCTCCTACCGCTTTACCGAGGGGATGCGGCGCATCCGGGAGCTCGTCCGCTCCGGTGCATTGGGGCGGGTGTATGCGGTGGACCTCGTCTTCCACAACGCCTACGGCCCGGACAAGCCCTGGTTCTACGACCCCGCGTTGTCCGGTGGCGGCTGCGTGATGGACCTGGGGGTGCATCTGGTGGACCTGGCTCTCTGGACGCTGGATTTCCCGCCCGTCGCCGGCGTGTCGGGGCGGTTGTTCGCCGCTGGCGAGCGACTCGGCCCGCATCCCGACCGGGTGGAGGATTACGCGGTTGCCACGCTCGACCTGCGGACCGGCGCCGCGATCCGGCTTGCCTGTTCCTGGCGGCTGCAGGCGGGCTGCGATGCGGTGATCTCCGCTGCTTTCTACGGCACGGAGGGCGGGACGGTCCTCCGCAATGTGAATGGCTCCTTCTACGACTTCATCGCCGAGCGCTATCGCGGTACCGCGCGGGAGGTGCTGGCGAACCCGCCCGATGCATGGGGTGGGCGGGCCGCGGCGGACTGGGCCAGGCGCCTGGCCGCGGGGGAGCGGTTCGACCCCGCGGCGGAGCAGCTGGTGGAGGTCGCCGGCGTGCTGGACCGGATCTACGGGCGGTAGGATCCGCTGCCTTCGCCCAGCGCGGCGCGGATGCATGCGGGGAAGGCGGCTCCACGACGGTCGGGCTGCGGGAGGTTGCCGTCCGGATCGCCGCCGCGCTCCGTGCCGGAGGGAAAGAGCCTCTGCACGGCCATCCTTGGCCCCGGCCGCCGGACAGCGCGACCTGTCCTGTCAGTGCTGTAGCCGATGGGTATCGCAATGCTGGCACAGCGTCGGCCGGGGGCGGTTTTGATCTGTCGATCGCGGTGGCAATGGGGCAGCCGCATCGGAGTTCGTGTCATCTTATTTCAGTGCATTGAATTCCATCTTTCGACACAAGTTTCATAATGCAGAACGCGATCTCCTTGCCGGACGCATCTGCCCTTTTCGGATCTCGACGAGGCGGCTGATTCGGCGAGCGGGCGGCGCCATTGGCCGCGGAATTGCTGCACGGCACACGCTCGCAGTTATCCCCATTTCTGGGAGTAAATCTGGGGGTAAGCCTGCGGATAACGGCGCCGTGCCATCGTATTCCTTCGCCGTTTTTGCGCCGAGTGAGGTGCGGCTGGCGACACCCGGCAGGCAGGCTGCAGTTCCTCTTCCCACTGTCGGCCAATTGGCCCGGCCCATGCGGCGTTGCCCTGATGCAGCAGAATGCGCAGGCGGCCTTGGCAACGCGGGTTCGGAATTCGCCGGCGCGCTTCCTGGTGTCGCGATTGATCGTGACTGCGCGCTTGCAGGATCATCTCCCGATATTCACTGCCTCTTGAAAGGAGTGTCGCAAATCAGCCGTGCGGCAGAGTACCTCATTGGGCGCATAGTATATTTGGCTTCGAATTGGACATGCGCTGCGGCCGGCAAGCCAGGACAGTGGAATGTGCGGGATTGCGGGTATTTTTGGAAAGCCGATGCCGCCGGAGTCCAGGACGGAGCTTATCCGGCAGATGATCTGCGCCATCATGCACCGCGGCCCCGACGCGCAGGATCTGCTGGTGCGTCATGATGCCGCACTTGGGCATGCCAGGCTCAGCATCATCGACCTTGCGGATGGCCGGCAGCCCATGGCGGACGAATCCGGCGAGGTGGCCATTGCCTTCAACGGCGAGATCTTCAACTACCTCGAATTGCGGCGCGACCTCATGGCGCGCGGCATCTGCTTCCGCACGAATTCGGACACTGAGGTCATCCTCCGCCTTTACCAGGAGAGGGGAACGGCCTGCGTGGAGGTGCTGAACGGCGATTTCGCCTTCGCGATCCTGGACCGCAGCCGGGACCGGCTGATGCTGGCGCGAGACCGCATGGGCGTCAGGCCGCTCTACCATGCGCGCACGCGCGACGGGCATTTCTGCTTCGCCTCCGAGGTCAAGGCGCTGCTGCGCCTGCCCGGGATCTCCGCGGCGCCCGATCCGGTCGCGCTCGATCAGATCTTCACCTTCTGGCACCCGCTCCCGCCGCGGACGATCTTCCGGGACGTGCAGGAGCTGCCGCCAGGACATCTCCTGATCGCCACGCCGGAGCGTACCGAGCTGCGCCACTACTGGCGGCCCGATTTCCCGCGGCGCGGCGAGGAGGCCAGCGATGCGCAGGAGGATGTCATCGCCGGGGAGCTGCACGACCTGCTGACCGATGCAGTCCGCATCCGCCTGCGCGCCGATGTGCCGGTTGGGGCCTATCTGAGCGGCGGGCTCGATTCCTCCATCGTCGCGGCGCTCGCCCGGACTCTCGTCCCCTCGCGCCTCAGGACCTTCTCGGTCACCTTCGCGACGCCGGAATTCGACGAGAGCGCCCATCAGCAGGAAATGGCCGCGGAACTCGGCACGAAGCACCAGTCCATCTGCTGCACGGCGGCCGATATCGGTGCGATGTTCCCGGAGGTGATCCGGCATGTCGAGCGCCCGATCCTGCGTACCGCGCCCGCGCCGCTGTTCAAGCTCTCCGGCCTGGTGCGCCGCGCGGGACTCAAGGTGGTGCTGACCGGAGAGGGCGCGGATGAGGTCCTGGCCGGCTACGACATCTTCAAGGAGGCGAAGCTCCGCGCCTTCTGCGCGCGCCAGCCCGGCTCGCGGCTCCGTCCCCTGCTGTTCCGGCGGCTCTATCCCTATCTGCCGGGAATCCAGGCGCAGAGCGCGGCCTATCTGAAGGCTTTCTTCGGCGCCGGCCTCGACCGCGCCGGCGACCCGCTCTTCTCGCACCTGCCGCGATTCGGTACCACCGCACGGGCGAAGCTGTTCTTCTCGGACGGGCTGCGGGCGGAACTTGCCGGCTATGACGCGCTCGCCGAGCTGCGCGAGAGCCTGCCCGCCGAATTCCTTCGTTGGGATCCGCTGCACCAGGCGCAGTATCTCGAAACCGTGCATCTGCTGCCGGGCTACATCCTCTCCGCTCAGGGCGACCGGGTGGCGATGGCGCATGCGGTCGAAGCGCGCTTCCCTTTCCTCGACCACCGCCTGGTCGAATTCGCCGCGCGCATCCCGCCGCGGCTGAAGCTCAAGGGGCTGCGGGAGAAGCACATCCTGCGCCGGAGCATGGAGGGCCGCCTGCCGCCCGCGATCGCCCGGCGGCCGAAGCAGCCCTATCGCGCGCCGGACAGCCAGCCCTTCTTCGGCCCGCATGCGCCGGATTACGTCCAGGAACTCCTCTCCCGCGGTACCATCGCCCGATCCGGCTATTTCGACCCGCCGGCTGTCGAGCGGCTCGCGCGCAAATGCGCGATGCAAGGGACCGGCAGCTTCCGCGACAACCAGGCCCTGGTCGGCATCCTCTCGACCCAGCTCTGGCATCGCGCCTTCGTCGAAGGGACGACGCTTTCCCACCCCGCCCTTCCTGCTGCCGCCAATGCCTGAGGGTTCACCGATGCCGAGTCAGATCGAGGCCGATATCCGCAGCTTCATCGCGGACAACTTCCTGTTCCGCGAGGACCGCGCCTCCCTCGATGCGGATGAGTCCCTGCTCGAAGCCGGGCTGATCGACTCCACGGGCGTCCTGGAATTGGTGGCCTTCCTGGAGCGGCGCTTCGATATCCGGATCCCGGACGAGGACATGCTTCCCGAAAATCTCGACTCCATCCGCGGCCTGGTCGCCTATGTCCAGGGCCGGCTCGACGCCGTTCAGGCGCCAGGCTGACCATGACGGACGCTGTCCTCGCCGCAGCACCATCACCGCCCCGGGCGAGCCGGCATGCGGGTTGACGGCTTCCTCACCGAAAGCGCGCGGCGCCTTCCGGACAAGACGGCCCTGATGGCCGGTGGCAGGCGCATGACCTATGCCGAGCTCGATACCGCCTCGGACAGTGTGGCGGCGGCGCTCGCGGCGCAGGGCGTGGCGCGCGGCGATCGCGTCGTCATCTTCGCCGACAATGGCTGGGAGGCGGTGGTCAGCCTGTTCGCGGCAGCCAAGGCCGGGGCGGTGTTCTGCTTGGTGAATCCGACCGCAAAGGCCGACAGGCTCGGTCACATCCTCGGCAATTGCCGGCCGGCCGCGCTGGTCACGCTCGACCGGCTGCTGCCCGTGGCGGCCGAGGCGATCGGCCATACGCCCCCGCTCGCCTGCTGCCTGGTCGCAGGCTCGCGCGACAAGCCGGACCTGCCCGGGGGCCTGCGCTTCGAGGAGGCCCTGGCCTGGGAGGGCAAGCCGCCGGATCCCGCGGGGATCGCGCTGGACCTTGCCATGCTCATCTACACCTCAGGCTCCACCGGCCGCCCGAAGGGCGTGATGATGACGCATCAGAACGTCTCCGCCGCAGCCAGCTCGGTGATGGCCTATCTCGGGAATGGGCCGGACGACGTCATCCTGGATGTCCTGCCGATCTCCTTCAGCTACGGCCTCTACCAGGTCCTGACCGCGGTGAAGGCAGGGGCGACGGTCGTGCTGGAGAAGTCCTTCGCCTTCCCGCGCGCGATCCTCGACCGGATCGCAGCCGAGCGGGTCACGGGCTTTCCCCTCGTGCCGACCATCGCAGCGATGCTCCTGCAGATGCGGGACCTGAAGCCGGGCGCCTTCCCGCATCTGCGCTACATCACCACCGCTTCCGCCCCCATGCCGCCGGCGCATCTCGCACGCCTGCAGGAGCTGTTCCCGAAGGCCCGCATCTATTCGATGTACGGCCTGACCGAGTGCAAGCGCGGCACCTATCTTCCCCCGGAGCAGCTTCGCATCCGCCCCACCTCGGTCGGAATTCCGATTCCCGGCACCGAAGCCTATGTGGTGGACGAGGACGGCCGCCGGGCCGCCCCGGGCCAGGTCGGGGAACTCGTCATTCGCGGCCCCCATGTGATGAAGGGCTACTGGGAGGACGAGGCGGCGACGGCCCGCGCCCTCCGCCCCGGCCCCTATCCCTGGGAGAAGGTGCTCTACACCGGCGACCTGTTCCGGACCGATGCGGAGGGCTTCCTCTATTTCGTCGGCCGCAAGGACGACATCATCAAGACGCGCGGCGAGAAGGTAAGCCCGCGGGACGTCGAGAGCATCCTCTACATGCTCCCGCAGGTGCACGAGGCGGCGGTGATCGGCGTGCCCGATCCGGTGCTCGGCATGGCGATCAAGGCGGTCCTTGCCCTCGCGCCCGGAGCCCGCCTGACGGAACGGGAGGTGATCCGGCACTGCGCCGCGCGGCTCGAGGACTTCATGGTGCCGAAGCAGGTCGAGTTCCGCACCGAGCTGCCGAAGACGGATTCCGGCAAGATCAGCCGCCGCCTGGTGGCGGAAGCGATAGGGGCTGCGTGATGTGCGATGGGGGCATGGGCCAGCCGAAACCCGCAGCCGCCGCGGATGCGGAGAAGGTGCCGCCCCGCGATCCTGCCTTCTCGGCCGCGGCGCTCCGCCTCGATGCGGCGGCGGAGATCCACCGTATCGCCGCGGCCATCCGGAACCAGGTCCTGCGCCGCCTGCGCCGCCGCGGCGCGGTGATCGGGCTCTCGGGCGGCATCGACAGCAGCGTGACAGCGGCGCTCTGCGTCGCGGCGCTGGGGCGCGAGCGGGTGCTGGCCGTGCTCATGCCGGAACGCGATTCCGATCCGGAGAGCCTGCGCCTGGGGCGCCTGGTGGCGCAGCAGCTTGGGATCGAGAGCGTGGTCGAGGATATCGGCCCGGTGCTCGACGCCCTCGGCTGCTATGCGCGGCGCGACGCGCTGATCCGCCGCCTGGTTCCCGGCTTCGGGCCGGGCTGGAGATGCAAGGTGGTCCTCGACGGCATGCTGCGCGCCAGGGGCTACAACCTGTCCTCCCTCGTCGTGCAGGCGCCGGACGGGCGGCAGGAGGCGCACCGGCTGCCGCTCGACATCTATCTCGGCATCGTCGCCGCGACCAACATGAAGCAGCGGACCCGCAAGCAGATGGAGTACCATCATGCCGACCGCCTGAACTACGCCGTGGCCGGCACGCCGAACCGGCTGGAATACGACCAGGGCTTCTTCGTCAAGAACGGCGACGGCGCCGCGGATTTCAAGCCGATCGCTCATCTTTACAAGTCGCAGGTCTACCAGCTTGCCGAGCGGCTCGGCATACCGGAGGAGATCCGGCGCCGCGCGCCGACAACCGACACCTGGTCCCTGCCGCAGACCCAGGAGGAGTTCTACTTCTCCGTCCCCAGCGAGGTGATGGATCTGTGCCTGCTGGCGCTCGACCGCGGCATTCCTGCGTCGGCGGCGGCGCAGGCCGCGGGGCTGTCCCTCCCCGCGCTACAGGCGGTGTGGCGGGACATCGTCGCGAAGCGGAGGGTCGCCCGCTACCTGCACGCGCCTCCCTTGCTCGTCGAGGACGCATGAGCCGCCCTCGTCCCGGTGGCGCCGTCGAAGTGATGCCGGCCTCCGGGCCGACGGCCCGGGCCGGCGCCGGATCGCGGGGCATTGTTCGGGGGACGGCGGCATGGGCGACCCTGATCGCGCCCGCCCCTTCGAGCGGCTGCCCCGGACGGCTCCGCGCCGGGCGCCCGAGGCGCCGGCAACCGTCCCCGGCAGCCCGGCGCAAGGGTGGCATGCTGGCCCTGGGGCTGCCGCCCGGCTGGCAAGGGACTGCCATGTGATGAGCGTCTCGGCGCCAGGGCCAGGCCGGATCCGCCCGCAGGATGCCCGCCGGAATGCCGGTCCGTCCCGGCCACCCCTGCCGGGCCGGATCCGCCCGTTCCGCCATGAGGACGCCACCGAGGTCGCCAATCTGTGCCTGCGCGTCTTCTGGCGCAGCCAGGCGCCCGCCCCGCCGGCGCTCGCATCCTGTTTCACCGAGGTCTTCCTGGAGCATCCCTGGTTCGATCCGGAGCTTCCGTCCCGCGTCTACATCGCGGCGGATGGTGCGATCCGCGGCTTCGCCGGCGCGCTGCCGCTGCACATGTCGTATCGCGGCCGGCCGATCCGGGCAGTCGTTGCCTCCTCCATCATGGTGGAGGACGCGAAGACGGATCCCCTGGCGGGCGCGCGGCTCCTGCGGGCCTTCCTCCAGGGGCCGCAGGACCTGTCGATCAGCGAGAACGCGACCGATGTGACGCGGCGGATGTGGCTGCCCTTCGGCGCCAGGACGGTGCCGCTGCGCGGCCTGGAATGGATGCGCATCCTCCGGCCCGCGGGCTTCGCCGCCCATCTCGTGACCCGGCGGGCGTGGCCCATGCGGCTGCTCCTCGCGCCGGGCCGGCTGCTCGATCCCGTCCTCGTCAGGCTTGTCCGCAGGCCCGCTCCGGTCCCGGCGCCGGAGGTGAGCGGCGTGGACGTCGCGCCGGAGGAACTGGCGGGGATCATCCTCGCGGCGCTCCAGGATTATGCGCTGCGCCCCGAATTCGATGCGGCGACGCTGCGTTGGATGCTCCTCCAGGCCGCCCGGAAGGAACGCTACGGCTCCCCCCTGGCCCGGATCGTCAGCGGCCGCGGGGGAAGGCCGATCGGCGGCTATCTGGGCCATTTCCGCCCGCATGGCGTGCTGCGGGTGATGCAGGTCTTCACCGCGCAGGCGCATGCCGAGGCGGTGGTGGATGAGCTGCTCTCCCATGCGTGGCGGCTTGGCGCAGTGGCTGTCACCGGCCGGAATCAGCCCGAATTGATGGGGATTCTGCAGTTGCGGCACTGTCTCTTCCGGCATGGCGGCTTCACGCTGGTGCATTCGCGCTCGCCCGAGCTTCTCGACGCGGTCGCCCGCTCCGAGGCCATCCTGAACGGCCTGGTCGGTGAGGCCTGGGCCCGCCTGAACGGGGACAGCTTCGACCGGGAGGCGTAACGGGCGGCTGCCTGAGCCACGAAGCGACGGGCCGCTCTGCCGCAAGGGAAGCCCGCCGGCAGCCTGGCGGCAGGGGGAGTGACAAGCCCCGGACAGGACAGAGGAGGGAGGACCGGCGGCACGGCGCCCATGCGCCATGGGAGCGGAACTCGCCAACGGAATCCGTGGGAGGGAGGTGGGGATGGAAGGGACGCCCGGACTGCATCGGCAGCATCAGCGCCCGGCGCTCAAGGCGGAGCTGGTGTTCGGCCCGGATGCGATCGCGCGGCTGCGGGAGGACTGGGACAAGCTTTACCTGTGCGCGGACCGGCCCTTTCTCTCCCAGAGCTTCGACTGGAATTGGTGCGCCTGGCAGGCCTATGCGATGCCGCAGGGTGCGCGGCCATGCTGTGCCACCGTGCGGGAGGAGGGAAGGCTGCGCCTGGTCTGGCCCCTGGCGATCAGGCGCCATCGAGGCCTCTGGTCGGTGGCCACCGCTCCGGCGCCCTCGGAATGCACCGACCCGTTGGTGGAGCCGTGCGAGGATGCCGGGGATCTCGCGGAGGCGGCCTGCGACCGGATCTGGGCCGAGTGCGGCGCGGACCTGATCTATATCGACTTCCTGCGGGCGGATACTCCGGTCCATGCGGCGCTGCGGAGGAGGCGGCCGCATTGGGCGCGCGCCCTGGAGAGCTTCGCGGCCGAGTGGGAGGGGTGCCCGGGATGGGACAGCTACTACGCCTCCCTCGGCAAGGGGATCCGCCGGAAATTCGAAACCGGGCAGAAGCGCCTCTCCGAAGCAGGGGAGCTCCGCTTCGAGGTCGTGGAGTGCCAGAGCGAGCGGGACCGGATGGTGCGCTGGATCCTGGAGCAGAAGGCCCGCTGGCTGGACGGGAAGAGCCGCAGGTCGGATTTCGTCGGCGCAAGGGCGTATGAGGATCTGCTGCTTGCTGCTTCCAGGGCGGTCTGGCCCTTAGGCTCCGTCGCCATCTTCCGCCTCTCCCTCGGGGGCGAGCCGGTGGCGGCAGAATATCACCTGCTCAATGAGCACCGGCTCGACTACATCCTCGGCACCTATCTGAAGGAATGCGAGAGGCTCACGCCGGGCCATGTGCTGAGGAGGCATGTGCTGAAATGGGCCCATGACCGCGGCATCGCCTATAATTTCGGCCCCGGCCGGGACCGCTACAAGGAAGCCCTGTCCAACCGGGTGACCCCATTCGCCGATCTTCGCTTCGCCAACAGCCTGCGTGGCCGCCTCTTCGTCCTTCTGAAGCAAGGGACGGCGATGCTGCGGCCCGGAAAGGGCGAGCCTGCGGAGGAATGACCGGACAGCGCCCGGTGCGTCTCAGGGCGTGGCCGCAGCCTTTCCGCCGCCCGCGCGGGCGATATGGCTGCGCAGGACCTGGCGGAGCCGGTCCAGATCGGCGGCGGCAAGGCCCACCAGCTCAGGCCGGAAGAAGCGCTGGTCGCTGGTATGCAGGAGGTAGGCCTGGGTTTCGTTGGCCATCAGCTCCTCCATGCCCGGATCATAGCCTTCGGAGGCCAGCCAGCGGCGCAGGGCGTCGCGCTCGGCCTCGGTGAAGCCCTCGCGCCAGGCGGAGAGCACGCCCGCCGCATAGGCGGGATCCGTGAAATAGACGCCATGGCTGAATTCATGGGCCAGCATGGTGCCGCGGGCATCCGGCGCCATCGCCGCCCCTGCCGCCGGAACCGTCAGCAGCGCCGCGTTGCCATCCGGCACCAGCCGGCGGATCAGCCCGACCGCCTCGCGCAGCCGGCCTTCCGCATCGTTCAGCAGTATCCGGTCCCGGTCGGCCAGCGCGAAGAACCGTTCGAGGTCGCGCAGCCGGTAGTTATGCGCGAAATAGAAGGTCGCCGGCGTGTCGCCGGCGGCGGCGATCGCCGCTGCCAGCGCATCATCCGGCAGGACGCGGTCCCGGGGCAGCCCTGCCTTCTCCACCAGGGCGGCCACCCGGTTCATGGCGCTGCCCTGGGCCTCCATGTCGGGAAAGTCCAGGACGAAGATGCGGGGTGTGCCGCGCAGCTGGTACAGGGTCGGCACAGCCGGACGTTGCCGCTCGATCTCCTCGATCGAGGCCTGCATGGCGAGGAGGGCCGGGCCTGAAGCGCGGCTGGCCGGGTTGGGCAGGCTCTCGATGCCGGCCGGGGGCGGGGCGCTCCCTTGCCCCAGTTCGACGCGCGGCCAGAAATTACACAGGAGGGCCAGGACCGCCGCCGCGGCGGCCATGCCCGCCGCGCCCCGGATTGCCCAGCGGCGGCCGTGGCCGGCCACCCGAATTCCGCTCCGTGGGTGAGCCGGGCGGGCGACGATCGTCGCGTCGCTGTCCGCGCTCACCGCCGACGGCCCAAGGGGTGGATCAGCTGCCGAGGTTCAGCACCTGCACGCGCCGGTTCCGTCGCTCCGGAACCTCGTCGGCCGTGCGCACCAGCAGGTCGTCCTCGCCGCGGCCGACCGCTTCGAGCCGGGCCGGATCCACGCCGAAGCGCTGCACCAGATAGTCGCGGACGGTGGCGGCCCGCCGCTCCGACAGGCTCAGATTCATCTCGCGCGAGCCGACCGTGTCGGTATGCCCCTCGATCCGGAAGCGGTAGCCCGACAGCTCCGCCGAGGAGAGCGCGCGGCCGAGCGGGGCCAATGCCGCCTCCGCCGCAGGGGTCAGCTCCGCGGAGCCGGAGGCGAAGGTGACGGTGATGCTCGCCGCCGGGATATCGGCCGGGGCGGTCGTCGTGCGCGCCGGGGCGCTCGCGGCGGGCGGGCGCGGCAGGCTCGTCGCCGCGGCGGCCTGGGGCGCGGCCACAGCCGGGGCGCGGACCTCCGGCACCGGCAGTGATGCCGGGGCGGGACGCGGCGCCGCGGGAAGGGAGGTGACCGCGGCGCTGCCGCCTGCCGCCGGCCGGATGCCGCGGGTGTCGGTCGCCGAGGTCCGCGGCGACAATTGCATGATCAGCGCACGCGCCGCCGGGTCGCTTTGGGCCAGGGCAGCTGCCGGGAGGGACGCCACGGCAAGCCCGGCGAGCGCCATCAGAGTCCTGCGAGCCATTGCCCATCTCCTCCGAGAACCGTCGATTTCCTAAAGTCGAGCCACAAATTCCGCAAGAGATACGATTCGGTTCCGTTCCCGTGAGACGCGCGGCCTGCCCCGCGGCGGGGGCACAGTCGCGACACCGTGAAAAAGGGGATTACATTTCATATCGAAGCTGAACATGATACCGGAACGATTCTTCAATGACGGCCTTTCAGCATGCGCAAACGCTTCGCCATGGCCCTGGCCGCGGCTCTCCCCTCTGCTGCCCTTGCCCAAGCGCTCCCGCCGCCGCTGACTCCGGGGCTTCTCGAACGGATTGCGCCGGCCACGCCTCCCCATCTCGCGCCATCGCTCCAGCCGCCCACGCCGGAGGCGGTGCGCGGGCCGAATGAGCAGGCCCGGCTGCGCATCGGCTCGGTGCGGCTGAGCGGCAACACGGCCCTTT
>CALGVL010000134.1 GCA_937930165.1 uncultured Acetobacteraceae bacterium | reverse complement strand
TCTCCAGCCCGATGCCGGGTTGCGCCTGGCAGGCGCGCAGCAGCGTGGCATGCAAGTCGGCACGGTGGGTGACGGCATAGGGGTTGCCATAGCGCGCCACCATGCCGTCGAGCGGGATGCGGGTGATCTCATGGCCGCGAAGGGCGCAGCGCATGACCAGCGCGTCAGGTCGGACGGCATCGGCATCGATGGCTTCGCGGATGCCAAGGCGGTCGAACATGTGGAAGACATTGGGGCCAAGCTGGATACCGGCGCCGAGCTCACGGAATTCCGGCATGCGCTCGAAGAGGCGGACCACGAAGCCAGCGCGCGCCAGGGCCAGGGCGGCGCCGAGGCCGCCGATGCCGCCGCCCGCGACCAGGATCGGGTCGGTCATGCGGTCTCCTGCAAGGTGCTGGGGTGGAATAGGGCTTCAGGTGGGATCTCGCGCGCCGCGAGGCCGTCGGCGACGGCGTACCGGATCATGGCGGCGATCTCCTCGCGGTTGCGGGCGAAGCCGTAGGGCCAGGGATCGCCGCCCATGATGGCGGCCTGCTCCTCATAGGCAGCGGCGATCCAGGGAAGCGAGACGCGCAGCACGTTCACGAGCTGCAGTTCAGCCAGGGAGAGCGCGCGGGCCTTGGCGAAGGCGCGGAACAATTCCAGCGGCAGCCAAGGGTGGCTCTCCGCCACATCCTTCCGCACGGCGAGGCAGTGCATGATGGGGAAGAAGCCGGTCGCCTTGTGCCAGGCGATCTCCTCCGCCCGGTAGTCGGGATAGAGGCGGGCGACCGGGGCGCTGCCGTCGCGGAAGCAGGCGGGCGGGCGCGGGGCGATCAACGCGTCGATGCGGCCTTCCGCCAATGCCCGCGGCAGGTCCATGCCGAGGGGCTGCACGTCGAAGCCTTCGGGCAGGGTGATGGCGACGCGCTCGCCGCCGGTGCGCCAGGCGATGCGGCGCGTGTCCACCCCGTAATGCTCCCGCAGGATGCCGCGGACCCAGAGGGCAGCGGTCTGCTGGTATTCCGGCAGGCCGATGGTGCGGCCGGCGAGATCTGCCGGGCTGCGGATGCCGCGATCGGTGCGGATGTAAATGGCGGAATGGCGGAAGGCGCGGGAGAGGAAGACCGGCACGCCGACATAGGGGCTGTCGCCGCGCGCGGTGGTGACGATGTGGCTGCCCATGGAGAGTTCGGTGATCTCGAAGGCGCGGTCGCGCAGGGCGCGGCGGAAGATGTCCTCCGGCTCGCCGATCAGGGACAGCAGGTCCACGCCCGGGACGGTAACCCGGCCATCCAGGACCGGGCGGGTGCGGTCGGAGGCGGTGCAGGCCAGGGTGAGCGTGAGCTTCGTCGTCATGCCTCGGCATCCATGGCGGCGGCGATGTTCTCCGGCGTGAAGGGCAGCGCGCGCGGCCGGACGCCGAGCGCATCGTGGATGGCGGCGGCGATGGCAGCAATGGCCGGACCCATCGTGGCCTCCCCGGCGCCGAGGAAGGGGACCTCGGGGCGGGTGATCAGCTCGACCTGCACCTGCGGGACTTCGGAGAAGCGGAGGATCGGATAGGCTTCCCAATGATCGCTGGTGACAGTGCGGCGGTCGAAGCGGACCTGCTCCAGCAGCGCGACGGAGGTGCCGTGGATGGCGCCGCCCTCGAACTGGTTCATCACGCCGTCGGGGTTCACCACCTCCCCCACATCCCCGGCGATCCAGAGGCGGCGGCAGAAGATGCGCTCGGCGGCCTCGATCTCGGCAATGACGGCGGCATAGGCGCCGGTGTTCTTGTAGCGGGCGAAGCCGAGGCCCATCCCGCGGCCTTCCTGCTTCGTCCGGTTGCGCCAACCGGCCATGGCGGCAACCTTGTGCAGCACATCGGCGGCGCGCGGGTCGTCGAGGTGGCGCAGGCGGTAGTCCAGGGGATCGGCGCCGGCCATGGCGGCGAGTTCGTCCATCACGCTCTCGATGGACCAGACATTCAGCGTCGCGCCAAGGCCGCGCAGGGCTGAGGTGCGGATCGGCATCTCCAGCAGGCGCGTGGTCGCGACATGCAGCGCCGGGATGCGGTAGAGCGGCACCGCATTACGCGGCGCGCCGCCGCCCGCCGCCATGGGCGGGTTGATGGAGGGATGCACCGGGAAGGGATCGGCTAGCATGGAGGCGGCGAGCAGGGTCGGATCCTTGCCGCGGCCGGGGCGGGAGGAATGGCCGTTGCTGATGATGTGGCTGCGCCAGCCGATGAGGTTGCCCTGCGCGTCCAGATCCGCCTCCACATCTACCAGCATGGCGGAGGAGAAGGGCGACCAGCCGAGTTCCTCGGCGCGGCTCCAGAGCAGGCGGACGGGCGTGCCGGGCACGGCACGGGCGATCAGCACGGCCTCCAGCGCCACGTCATCGGCGCCGTTATGGCCGTAGCAGCCGGCCCCTTCCATGTGCCGCACGATGATCCGTTCCGGGGCGCAGCGCAGCGTCTTGGCGATGTCGGCACGGAGGTTGTAGGGGCCCTGGCTGTGGGTCCAGACCTCTACCGTCTCGCCCTGCCATCGCGCCACGGCGCAGGAGGGGCCGATGGAGGCGTGCGCGAGATAAGGGCGGGTGAAGCTCCGCTTGATAGTGCGGGCGGCGGCGGGGGCCGGGTTGCTGCGTTCCTGCACCACGGAATGCTTGCCGCGGGAAGCGGCCTCGCGCAGCCAGGCGGCGAGGACGGACTGCTCCGGCAGGCTGTCCTCCGCCTGCCATTCGGCGCGGGCGGCAAGGCGGGCAGCGGCGGCCTCGGCATCCCATTCCGTGGAAGCGAGGGCGGCAAGGAAATTGCCGTCGCGCACCGCGCGGGCATCGCCGGGCAGCGGGCCTTCGCGCAGCGCGGTCAGAGTAGCGCGGCGGGCCGGCGGGCGGACCATGCGGGCATGCAGCATGCCGGGCAGGCGCAGGTCATGGACGTAGCGCGCGGCACCGAAGACCTTGTCCGGCAGGTCGAGGCGCGGGACGGAGGTACCGGTCAGGCGGCGGGCGGAAGGCAGCTTCGGCTGTGCGTCGGGAGAAGCTTCGGTTTCCAACAGTTCGGCATCTGCCAGGGACCAGTAGGAGCCGATCTCGCCCTGGGGGCCGAAGAAGCTGCCATCCACGATGCGGATGGAGTCCACCGGCACGCCGGTGCGCTGGGAGACGACGCTCAGGAAGATGCGGCGGGCATCGGCGCAGGCGTGGCGCAGCGCGCTGCCGGAATGCTGCACCGAGAGGCTGCCGGAGGTCACGGCCTCATCCGGGCTGTCCGGCGTCGCCGCGGTCTGCACCTGGATGCGGGAGAGGGAGACGTCCAGTTCTTCCGCGGCAATCTGGGAGAGTGCGGTCAGGATCCCCTGCCCCAGCTCCACCTTGCCTGGCTTGATCGTGACCCGGCCATCGGCATGGATCGCCAGCCATTGCGACAGGCGGCGGTTGAGATGCAGGCTGCCGGGAAGGCGCGGCCTGCCGTCTTCGCCAGGCAGCATGGCGCCGAAGCCTTTGCTCATGCCGCCCTCCCCTGCCCTTGCATCTGGCGCGCGGCGCGGCGCACGGCGCGGATGATCCGGTTGTGGCTGCCGCAGCGGCAGAGATGCGGATCCAACGCGCGACGGATCGCGGCCTCGTCGGGATCGGGATTCGCAGCCAGCAGCGCGGCGGCGGAGATCAGGATGCCGGAAAGGCAGTAGCCGCATTGCCCGGCCTGCTCGGCCAGGAAGGCCGATTGCAGCGGGTGCGGCGATTCGGGTGTGCCGAGTCCTTCCACCGTAACGACCTGCCTGCCCGCAACGGCCGCGGCCGCAAGGGTGCAGGCATAGGCAGGCTTGCCGTCCAGCAGCACCATGCAACTGCCGCACTGCTCGGTGCCGCAGCCGAAACGCGGGCCGCTGAGGCCGAGCGGTCCGCGCAGGGCCTGCAGCAGGGTGGCGTCGTCGGGGACATCCACGGCGACGGGGTCGCCGTTCAGGGTGAAGGCGACCATCGGCGTTCTCTCCTCAGTTCGGCTGGATCCTCGCCATCTGGATCCATTCGCGCTGGCGCGCGATGTCGCGACGCAGGAAGTCGCCGAAACCGGTGACCGACATGGGCATGGGCTGGGCGCCGAGCTTCGCCTGCGCATCCTGCGTCGCTGGCAGGGCGAGGATGCGGTTGATCTCGGCGTGCAGCTTTTCGATGACCGGCGCGGGCGTGCCGGCAGGCGCCATCAGGCCGAGCCAGATGGAGGCCTCGTAGCCCGGCACGGTTTCCGCCACTGCTGGCAGTTCGGGCAGCAGCGGGGAGCGTTCCGGGCCGGTGGTGGCAAGGCCGCGCACCCGGCCGGAGGTGATCTGCTCCCGCATCGTCGGGACGGCGTCGAACATCACCGGGACCTGGCCGGCGATCAGGGCGGTGCGTGCCTCGTTGCTGCCCTTGAAGGGGATGTGGTTCATCTCGATCCCGGCCATGGCGCAGAAGACCGCGCCGGCGATGTGATAGGGCGTGCCGGGGCCGGAGGAGGCGAAGTCGAGCTTGCCAGGATTGGCCTTGGCATAGGCGATCAGCTCAGGCAGCGTCCGCGCCGGGATGGAGGGATGCACCGCCAGCACGTGATGGGCGATGTTCACCGACGCCACCGGTGCCAGGTCGCGCATCAGTACATAGGGCCGGTTCGGCAGCAGCGTCTCGTTGGCGGTGTGGGTGTTGGACATCATCAGAAGGGTGTGGCCGTCCGGGGCGGACTTCGCCACCACATCGGTGCCGATCACCGCGCCGCCGCCGGGCCGGTTCTCCACCACCACGGGCTGGCCGAGGGCCTGGGAGAGCGGTTCCGCCAGGAAGCGCGCCGCGACATCGGCGGAGCCGCCGAGACCGAAGGGCACCACGATCCGGACCGGGCGCGAGGGCCAGTCCTGCGACCGGGCCGGCCCCGGCAGGGCGACCAGCGCAGCCAGTCCGGCCAGGACGGCCCTGCGATGCGGCATGTGATCCTCCCCTTCCGCTTGCCGCGAAGGATTGGGGGCGGCGCTGCGGAGCGCAAGCCCCCATGGCCGCCGGGCGGATTTGGGCGAAACACGGCGGCCGCCTATGCTCGCAGCCGGATCGTGGTTCGGGGGAACGCATGGACATGCCGGAACAGGGAGTTGCCGCGGCTCAGCTCAGCGGGGCGGAGGCGGTGGTCCAGGCACTGGCGGATGCGGGTGTGGCGCGCCTCTTCGGTGTGCCAGGCGGCGGGTCGAGCCTCGACCTGATCGCGGCGGCCAGGGCGCGCGGCATGGAATTCGTGCTGGCGCGGCAGGAGACGGCGGCGGTCGTCATGGCGGCGGCCACGGCCGAACTGAGCGGCCGGCCCGGCGCGGCGCTGGTGACGCGCGGACCGGGTGTGGGCAATGCGGCGAACGGCATGGCGCATGCCTCGCTGGACCGAGCGCCGGTGTTGCTGCTGGCGGATGGCTTCACCGCAGCAGAGCGCGCCTATGCCAACCACCAGTGGTTCGACCATGCGGCGATGCTGGCACCGGTGAGCAAGGGCGCAGCGCAAGTGGTGGCGCCGGGCGCGGCAGCGGGGCCGATGACGGCGGCGTTGCTGGCGAAGGCCATGGCGGCACCGCGCGGCCCGGTGCTGCTGGAACTGTCCGGCGCCGCTGCCCGTGCCCCGGCGCCGCCGCTGCCCGTCACCGGCCTGGCGCCCGCGCCCGCCGCGCCCGATGCGGCGGCGCTGGCCGAGGCGCGGCGCCTGCTGGCCGGGGCGCGCCGGCCGGCGCTGGTGGCGGGGCTGGAGGCGGTGGAGCCGGAAGCCTGCGTCGCCCTACGGCGCTTGGCAGAAGCGCTGGGTTGCCCTGCCCTCGTCACCTACAAGGCGAAGGGCGTGGTGCCGGATGCGCATCCGCTCTTCGCCGGCGTCTTCACCGGGGGCGAGGCCGAGGCGCCGGTGCTGGCGGAGGCGGATCTCATCCTGCTCGCCGGCGCCGATCCGGTGGAGTTCATCCCGCAGCCCTGGCGCTATGCGGCACCGGTAATTGACCTCGGCACCGCGCCCCGGCCGGTGCAGTACCGGACGCCGGCGGTGGCGCTCTACGGGCCGCTCGCCCCGGCGCTGGCGGCGTTGGCGGAGGGCATGCGGCGCGGCGCGTGGACAGCGCAGGAGATCGCGTCGCGGCGGCGGGCGTGGCTGCGCAGCCTCGGGAATGTGGCGGGCGGCAATCGCGGGCTGTCGCCGCAGGCGGTGGTGGAAATGGCGCAGACGGCCTGCCGGCGCGGCGGCGCCGATCCGCGCGTCGCGGTGGATGCGGGCGCGCATATGTTCCCGGCCACGACATTCTGGCAGGCGGAAAGGCCCGGAGATCTGCTGATCTCGAACGGGCTGGCGACGATGGGCTTCGCCCTGCCGGCCGGCATTGCCGCCGCGCTGCATGATCCGGCGCGCGGCGCGCTGGCCTTCACCGGGGATGGCGGGCTGCTGATGGCACTGGGGGAGTTGGCCACGGCGGCGGCGCTGGGGGTCAGGCTGGTCGTGGTTGTCTTCAATGACAGCACGCTGTCGCTGATCGACATCAAGAAGGGCGAGCGGGATCTGCCGGAGGGCGCGCTGGGCTGGCCCGCCGCGGATTTCGCGGGGGTGATGCGCTCGCTCGGCGGGCTCGGGCTGCGGGCTCGGGACGAGGCGGAATATGCCGCGGCGCTGGAGCAGGCGTTGGCGGCAAAGGGGCCGGTGGTGGTGGACGTGCTGGTGGATCCTGGCAGCTATCCCGCGCAGATCAAGGCCTTGCGGGGGTAGCAGGCGCCGCGCCTGCTGCGGCTGCCGCTGCGTGACAGCCTGCCGTGCAGGCGTGTCAATCCAAGCGAGGCGCAGATGAAGATCGCCGAGATCAAGGCCTATCCCTCCAGCTTCCCGCTGCCGAAGGAAGGTGGCGTGCGGCTCGGTATCGGCCGGGCGGTGAAGCGTGACTGCGTGATGGTGATGGTGAAGGTCACGACGGAGGACGGGATCACCGGCTAGGGCGAGAGCCATCATGGCCGCACCCATACCGCCATCGCGAAGCTGATCGAGACGACGCTGTCACAGCTCGTCATGGGCATGGATGCTGCGGACACCACCGGCATTTGGGCGAGGATCTACAAGTACCAGCTCGGCAGCCATGGCATGGGCGCGGCCTGCGCCATGGCGATGTCGGGCATCGACATGGCGCTGTGGGACATCAAGGGCAAGGCTGTGAGCTGGCCGCTCTACCGGCTGCTCGGCGGCAGCGCGCGGCCGGTTCCGGCCTATGCCGGCGGCGTGGCGCTGGGCTACCAGCCGCTGGCGTAGCTGATCGACGAAGTACAGCCGCATGTCGCGGCCGGCTACAAGGCGGTGAAGCTGCGCGTCGGCGATACGGTGCACGACGACATCGCGCGGATGGAGACGGTGCGCAACGCCTTCGGCGACGGGCTGGCGATCCTAACGGATGCCAATACCGGCTATGGCATCGCCGATTTGCGGTAGGTGATGCCGGTGATGGACACACTGAACATCGGCTGGCTGGAGGAGCCTTTCCCGGCGCATGACCACCATCACTACGCGCAGGCGCGCGGCTATGGGCGGACGCCACTGGCGGCAGGCGAGAACCATTTCACACGCTTCGAAGCCACTGGAGTAGCCGGGGATCGGGGTGGAAGTGGACGAGGATTTCCTGAAGGTGCATCCGCCCATCGAGGGGCCCGGTTACGTGTAGCGCATGAGGGGACCTGATCGGCTGGGCGAACCGGTCAGCGCCGCCCGCCGCTCTCCGCCGGCACGCGCCGCTGGCGCGCATTGGCATACATGGCCTCGCACTGGCTGTTCTCGCCCACGCCGAGCTGGATCGTGGGGAGCAGCGCCAGCGGCGGGAACACCACGCCAAGCCCGGCCGCCGCGCCGCCGCGTGCCGCCAGTTCCCCGACCTCCGGCTGGATGGAGGGATCCTTGAGACGACCGGTGATCCGGATCGGCGTCGGCAAGGAGCCGATGGTGAAGCGCTTGGAATCGGTCCGCAGGCGCAGGTCCAGCCTTTCCCGCGCAAGGTCGGCATTGCCGCTGCCAGTGACGATCGAGGATTCCGTGTCCAGCAGCAGGGTGCGGCTGGCGAGCTGACCATTCCGCAGGGCAAAGTCGCCGATCAGGCATTCGATCGGCTCGCGTTCCGGAACGCCGAGTGCCGAGAGCAGCGCGTTGGCGAATTGCAGCCCGGAAAGATCGACAAGCAGGGAACTGACATTGCCGCCCACTGCAACCATCGTCAGCTCCCCATTCCCGCGGCCGAGGAATTGCGAGACGGAGTTCCCGCTGCTCTCGATCCTCCCCACCCCGCCGAGCGTGCCGGCGCCACCTACCCCGGCAGCACCCAGCAGGCGGGAGATGTCGAGTCGGCGCAGGTCGATGTCGCCCCGAAGCTGGAACATGTTCTCTTCCCGCGGCTCCAGGACGAAATTGCCCGAGAGCTGGCCCCGGCCGACTCCGAAGCTGATCGGCTGGACGGAGATGGCCCCGTCCACGATGTCCAGCTTCGTCTCCATCCTGTCGAAGGGCACGCGCCGGTCCTGCATGCGGTCCGCCCGGTAGCGGAGATGCACATCCGCGGCACGCAGCCTGGGAATGTTGAAGGGGGTGTCTGGCAGCAGGCGCGGACTTGCCTCGGCCCGCGCCAATTCCCGCCGCTGCTGCGGCGTCTGGCCGGGGGTGGACCTGCGGCCCGGCACGGTGCCGATGAAGCCGCCGAGATCGGCGAGATCCACGCTGCGGGAGGCGAGTTCCGCCGTGACCTCGGGCCGTGCGCCGGTCGTTGTCACGGTGATCCAGCCGCCGATGTCGCTCCTGCCGACATGGCCTTCGGCTTCGTGCAGGCGGAAGCTGCCCTTGGCGTAATCCAGGCGGCCGGTCAGGCGGAAGGGCGGTGTCTCCGGCAGGGGAACGCCGATCAGCGGCCGTAGCCTGGACATATCCGCTCCGGCCAGTTCCAGCCGCAGGTCGGCGCCGCGCAAATGCAGGGGATCCTGCAGCGTGCCCGCAAGGGCGAGGCTGGTCGGACCATTCTCCAGCCGCATCTCCACCGGCCAGGGGCGCGAAGCTTCGCGGAGGTTCAGGATGGCGCCACCCAGCATCCGGCCGGTGATGGGCTGTGCCGCATAGGTGCCGCGGGCCTCGACAACGACCGCCGGTTCCTTTCCGGGGTCCTCCCGGGTTTCGATTCCCAGTTCGAAATCGGCCCTCAAACCGGCGAGCGCCACATGCGCGCTGCCGTCCCGGATGCGCAGCACGCCGATCTTCGGCCCTGGTGGAACGGCTTCCTCCGCATCCCCGGCCGGCACCGCGAGGTCGAGGGCGTAATTCCGGCTGCCATCTTCGCGCTCGAGCACCTGTAGCTTCGGCCGGTCAAGCTCGATGGAGGGGAGCAGAACCTGACGGTCGCGCAGCAGGGCGATGAGGTCCAGTTCCAGGGTCGCGCGCGGCATCCGGGCGAAGGGCGGGTCGGAGGGAAAGCCCTCGGGATTGGCGATGCGCAGGTCCTCGACCGTGATCGTCGCGATCCGGCCCGGCCGGACATGCAGGTGCGCGATCGTGACCGGGCGGCCGAGCATGGCAGTGGCGCGGCGCTCGACCATCGGGATGAACCAATCCCAGGACCAGAGAGCGGCGAGCAACACCACGGCGAGCAGAGGCACGCCAAGCCAGGCCAGCCATCGCGGAACGCGAAACCCGGACATTCTTCCTCTCTTGGAGCGGCGCTGCCGTGCCCTGTCGGAATGGCGACGCAAAAGGCGCCCTCCGGTTCGTTGCGCGGTGCCGGGCTGGCCCGCACCGCCTCTGTCAACCGCGGCCGGGCCGGGCAAGAATGGCGACCAGACTCGGACAAGGAGAACGCCGATATGGCCGAAGCGCCCGTGTTGCTGTCCATCGACGGTCGCGGCATCGCCACCGCCACGCTGAACAGGCCGCAGGTGGGAAACGCCTATAACGAGGAATTGCTGAACGCGCTGATCGAGGGGCTGGACCAACTGCGGGCCGATCCCGCCGTGCGGGCGCTGGTGATCCGCGGCGCGGGGAAGCATTTCCAGGCTGGGGCGGACCTGAACTGGCTGGCGCAGGCAGCGGAATACGGGCCGGAGCGCGCCTTCCAGGCTTCCATGGCCACCACCACGGCGATGCAGAAGCTGAACGAATTCCCGCGCCCGACCTTCGCCCTGGTGCAGGGCGCCTGCTTCGGCGGCGGCTGCGGCATCGTCTGCTGCGTGGATGTGGCGCTGGCGACGCCGCAGGCGGTGTTTGGCCTGACCGAGGTGCGAGTCGGCGTCGCCCCGACCCCGATCTCGACGCATATGGTCCACGCCATGGGGCTGCGGCACACGCGCCGCTATGCCCTGACCGGAGAGCGGTTCGGCGCCGAGGAGGCGCTGCGCATCGGCTTGGTGCATGAGGTGGTGGCGGCGGATCAGGTCGAGGCGCGGCTGGCGGAAATCCTGGAGGAGACCATGCACTCCGCCCCCGGGGCGATGGCGGTGACGAAGGACAGCTTCCTCGGCGCCAACGGCCTGAAGCTGGATGCACGGGAGATGGCGCAACTCGCCCACGAAAGCTGGATGCAGCGCGCCTCGGAGGAGGGCAAGGAAGGGCTGCGCGCCTTCAGGGAGAAGCGGCGCCCGGCCTGGTACCGCCCGGCATAGGCGGACGGTCGCGCAGCAGGCGCGCGGCCGCCATGACGCAGCGGGTGAAGGCCGTGAGGTCGCGCCAGCGTTCGGCGGGGGGCACGGCCGCGGTTTCGAAGACCCCGCCAGCGGCACGAATGCCGCCATCCAGCATGAGGTTGTCGTGCAGGTCGAAATCCTCGACCTGCATGCCCTCCGCATCCTCCCAGGCGCCGTCGGGACGGCGGCGGGCGGAGGGACCAAGGGCGGCAAGGGTCCGGCTGCCGAAGCGGGCCGTGGTGTTGCTGTAGCCCAGGACCGGGCGGCCCAGGCCGCGCATGAGGCCCAATTCGTAGACCGTGCCGGGATCGGCGGAGGGGCCGCGGAAGGGGGTGAGGTTGGCGATCAGGGCATCGCAGCTTCGGATATGCGTCTCATTGGCCAGGTAGAGGCGGAACCAGTCGGGCTCGTAGCCGGCCGGGGCATGGTCCGGATGGTCGGTGGGGAAGATGCCGGTCAGGCCGTGCTGCGCGCATATCGCCTTCTTCGCGGCGGCAATTGCCGCGGCATCAGCCAGGAAGACCTCAGGACCGGCCAGGTAGATCCGCATGCCGGCATTCTGCCCGCCGGAGCAACGGCATGCGAATCCTGTTGCCGGACGGACCGGGCCGGCGTGCAATGCCGGCATGGATGCGCAGGCAGAATATGACAACCGCGCCCGGGTGCCTGAGCATCCGGGCATCATCGCCGGCTGGGCCCGTGACGCCGCCACCTTCCGCACGGCCTGGAAGGAGGCCGAGCTGGATCTCGCCTATGGGCCGGGGGAACGGGAGCGGCTGGACCTCTTCCGGCCGGGGCCAGGGGATGGCTGGCCGCTCGCGCTGTTCATCCATGGCGGCTACTGGCAGGCGCTGGACCGCTCCTTCTTCAGCCATGTCGCGCGCGGGCTGCTGGCGCATGGCGTGGCGGTGGCGATTCCCTCCTACGATCTCTGCCCGGCAGTGCCGCTGGCCCGGATCGTGGAGCAGATGCGGGCGGCGGCGGCCTTCCTGCATCGCCGCCAGGGCCGGCGCATCCTGGCAAGCGGGCATTCGGCCGGTGGGCATCTGACCGCCATGCTGATGGCGACGGACTGGAAGGCGGTGGACTCCGGCCTGCCCGCGGATTTGGTCCCGGCGGGGCTGCCGATATCGGGCGTCTTCGAGCTGGAGCCCCTGCTACCGACCACCATCGCCACGGCGCTGCACCTGGACGCGGCGGAGGCCCAGCGGCTCTCGCCGCGCCATCTGCCGCCGCCTGCGGAGGCCAGCCTGCATGCGGTGGTCGGCGGCGCCGAGAGCGGCGAGTTCATCCGACAGACGCGGGATTTCGCCGCCGCCTGGGGCGGAAGCTGGGAGGCGGTTCCCGAAGCGAACCATTTTACGGTACTGGATCCCCTGACCGATCCGGGTAGCCCGGTGGTCATGCGCGCCGCCGCTATGGCGGCGCGGCTTGCGGCCGGGTAACGCTTGAAGCTCAAGGTGAGTCTGCGGGAGAGGCAGGGAGTGTCCGGGATGATGACCATCGGCAGGCGTGGAGTGCTGGGCGGAGTCGCGGCGGGGGTGCTGGCCATGCCGGCGATCCGGGCGCGGGCGCAGCAGCAAGGGGTGAAGATCGGGCTTGTGGCGGTGCAGACCGGGCCGCAGGCAGCGCTCGGCACCCAGCTTCGGGACGGGTTCCTGCTGGGGGTGAAGCATCTGGACGGCAAGCTCGGCGGGCTCGCCGTGCAGGTGGTGGACATTGACGACGAGCTGCGGCCGGAGGTCGCGGTCACCAAGACCCGCGCGGCGCTGGAGCGCGACAAGGTGGATTTCGTGGTCGGCGTGGTCTTCTCCAACATCCTGCAGGCGATCATGCGGCCGGTGACGGAGACCAACACCTTCCTGATCTCCACCAATGCCGGGCCCTCGACCTTCGCGGGGCGTGGCTGCAACCCGTTCTTTTTCACCACCAGCTACAACAACGACCAGGTCCATTCGGTGATGGGCCAGGCGGCGCAGGATGAGGGCTACAAGCGCGTCTTCATCATGGTGCCGAACTACCAGGCCGGGCGCGACGCAGTGCATGGCTTCAAGAGCCGCTTCAAGGGCGAGGTGGTGGACGAGGTCTATGTGCCGCTGAACCAGCTCGATTTCTCGGCCGAGCTGGCGAGGATCGCGGCGGCGAAGCCGGATGCGCTTTTCACCTTCATGCCGGGCGGGCTGGGCGTGAACCTGGTTCGGCAGTACCGGCAGGCGGGGCTGGCCAATATCCCCTTCCTCTCGACCTTCACCGTGGATGAGGCGACCCTGCCGGCGCAGCAGGATGCGGCGCTGGGCTTCTTCTCCGCCGCGCCCTGGGCGCCGAATATGGACAACGAGCAGAACCGGCGCTTCGTCCGCGACTTTGAGGCAGCGCACAATTACGTCCCGGGCAGCTATGCGGCGCAGGCCTATGACGGGGCGATGCTGCTGGATTCGGCCATCCGGCGGGTGAAGGGGAATCTGGCGGACAAGCAGGCGCTGCGGGCGGCGCTGGAGGCGGCGGATTTCCGCTCGGTGCGGGGCAATTTCAAATTCGGTACCAACCATTATCCGGTGCAGGATTTCTGGCTGTGCAAGGTCGCCAAGCGGCCGGACGGCAAGTTCCAGACCGAGACGGTGCGCAAGGTGCTGGAGAACAACGTGGATCCCTTCGCCGCCGAATGCCGCTTGCGCTGATCCGGGCAGATGAGCACGCAATTGCTGCTGGTGCAGGCCCTGAACGGCCTGCAATTCGGCGTGCTGCTGTTCCTGGTGGCGGCGGGGTTGACGCTGGTCTTCGGGGTGATGGACTTCATCAACCTGGCGCATGGCGTGCAGTACATGCTGGGCGCCTATCTCGGGGCCAGCTTCGCCGCCTGGACCGGCGGTTTCTGGGCGGGGCTGGTCCTGGCCTTGCCCGTTGCGCTCGCCTGCGGGCTGGTGCTGGAGGTGCTGGTCTTCCGGCACCTCTATGACCGGGACCACTTGTCCCAGGTGTTGGCGACCTTCGGCGTGATCCTGTTCCTGAACCAAGCGCTGCGGGCCATCTGGGGCACGGCGCCCCTGCAGGTGCCAATGCCGGAACTGCTCACCGGCGGCATCACCCTGATGCCGGGGCTGCAATATCCGGTCTACCGGCTGGCGATCCTGGGTGCGGGGCTGGCGACGGCGGGGCTGCTCTGGCTGCTGGTGGAGCGGACGCGGGTGGGTGCGCTGGTCCGGGCGGGGGCGACGAATGCACCGATGGTGGCGGCGCTCGGCGTCGATATCCGCCGGCTGTTCATGCTGGTCTTCGGCTTCGGGGCGATGCTGGCGGGCTTCGCCGGGGTGATGGCGGCGCCGATCCTCTCGGTGGAGCCTGGGATGGGCGACACGGTGCTGATCCTCGCCTTCGTGGTCATCGTCATCGGCGGCATCGGCAGCGTGCGCGGTGCCTTCCTGGCGGCGCTGCTGGTCGGGCTGATCGAGACGCTGGGGCGGTCTCTGATGCCGGACCTCATGCGGCTGTTCCTGGCCCCCTCCCCCGCCCGGCAGGCCGGGGCGGCGATTGCTTCCATGCTGGTCTATATCGCCATGGCGGCGATCCTGGCGGTCAGGCCGCAGGGGCTGTTCCCGGTGCGGACGGGCTGAGACGCAATGCGGACCCGCATCCGGGAGAGCGCGCTGCCGCTGCTGGTGCTCGCGCTGCTGGCAGCGGCGCCCTTCCTCGGCTTCGGCGAGGGCTGGGCGATGACCCTGCTGGCGCGGGCGATGATCCTGGCCATGGCGGCGGTCAGCCTTTCCTTTATCCTGGGCGGGGCGGGGCTGATCAGCCTGGGACATGCCGCTATGCTGGGCTTCGGCGCCTATGCGGTGGTGATCCTGGACGATGCGGGGATCACCGAGGCGGCAGTGGTGGTGCCGGTGGCTGTGGCCGCGGCGGCGAGCTTCGCGCTGCTGACGGGGGCGGTCGCCATCCGCACCAGCGGCGTGCATTTCATCATGATCACCCTGGCCTTCGGGCAGATGGCCTTCTTCACCGCGGCCTCGCTGGCCGGCTATGGCGGGGATGACGGCTACACGCTGTATTCGCGGACCAGCCTAGGCGGGACGCGGTGGCTGGAGGACCGGCTGGTGTTTCACTACGCCTGCCTGGGCCTGCTGGTGCTGAGCCTGTTGCTCTGCCGCATGCTGCTGGCCTCGCGCTTCGGGCGGGTGCTGCGGGCGGCGAAGGAGAGCTCGCTGCGGGTGCGGGCGGTGGGGTTCGATCCCTATCCCTATCGACTGGTGGCCTATGGCATCGCCGGGGGCATTGCCGGCCTGGCCGGGGTGATGCTGGCGAATGCGACGGAATTCGTGGCGCCCTCCTATATCGCCTGGCAGCGTTCGGGCGACCTGCTGTTCATGGTGATCCTGGGTGGCGTGGGGTCGCTGCACGGGGCGGTGCTGGGGGCGCTGGCCTTCGTGCTGGTGGAAGAGTGGCTGGGCCATATCACCGAGCATTGGCGGCTGATCTTCGGCCCGTTGCTGATCCTCGCGGTGCTGTTCCTCCGCGGCGGGCTTGCGGGGCTGCCGGCACAATTGCTGGGGGCGCGCAACCGTGGCTGAGCCGATCCTGGAACTGGCCGGCTTGCAGAAGCGCTTCGGCGGGCTGGCGGTGACGGAGGATGTCTCGCTGCGGGTGGCGCCCGGCGGCATTCATGCGATCATCGGGCCCAATGGCGCAGGCAAGACCACGCTGATCCACCAGATCAGCGGCACGCTGCGGCCGGATGCCGGGCGCATCCTGTTCGGCGGGCGCGATGTAACCGCCCTGCCCTTGCAGCGCCGCGCCCGGCTGGGCCTGGCGCGCAGCTTCCAGATTACCTGCATCCTCCCGGGATTCACGGTACTGGAGAATGCGGCGCTGGCGGTGCAGGCGCGCTCCGGCTCCTCCTTCCGCTTCTTCCGGCCGGCGGCGTCCGAAACGGCGCTGAACCGCCAGGCGATGTCGGCGCTGGAGCAGGTCGGCCTTGCTGGCCGCGCCACCACCCCGGCCGGGGCGCTGAGCCATGGCGAGAAGCGGCAATTGGAACTGGCCATCGCCCTGGCCATGCAGCCGCGCTTGCTGTTGCTGGACGAGGCCCTGGCCGGCGCCGGGCCGGAGGAGACGGAGCGGCTCGTCACCATCCTGCGCGGGCTTAAGGGCGCCTATACCATCCTGCTGGTGGAGCATGACATGCAGGCGGTCTTCGCCCTCGCGGACCGCATCTCCGTTCTGGTCTACGGGCGGGTGATCGCCACCGGGGAGCCGGACGCCATCCGCGGCAACCCCGAGGTCCGTGCCGCCTATCTCGGCGAGGACGACGCCTGATGCTGAGCGTGGAGGGCCTTGCCGCCGGTTATGGGCAGAGCCAGGTGCTCTTCGACATCAGCCTGCGGGTCGGTGCCGGGGAGGTAGTAACCCTGCTTGGCCGCAATGGCATGGGCAAGACCACGACGGTTCGCGCCATCATGGGCCTGTTGCCGACGATAGGCGGGCAGGTGTTGTCCGGGCGTATCAGCTTTGGCGGGGTGAGTCTGGCCGGGCTGCCGCCGCATCGGGTGGCGCAGCGCGGCCTGGGCTTGGTGCCGGAGGGGCGGCAGGTCTTCCCAACCCTGAGCCTGGAGGAAAACCTGACCGCCACGGCGGCTAACCGCTCCGGCACAGGGGCGCCGCGCTGGACGCTGCGATCGGTCTATGAGTTGTTCCCGCGGCTGGAGGAGCGGCGGCACAACCTCGGTGCCCGGCTCTCGGGCGGGGAGCAGCAGATGCTGGCGATCGGCCGCGCGTTGATGGCCCGGCCGAAGCTGATCTTGATGGACGAGCCCTCCATGGGCCTCTCGCCGCTGCTGGTGAAGGAGGTCTTCGGCATCATCCGTCGGCTGAACGAGGAACTGGG
>CALGVL010000133.1 GCA_937930165.1 uncultured Acetobacteraceae bacterium | reverse complement strand
CCAAGCCGAAGAAGGAGATGCCGCCCTCTCCGAACAGGCCGAGTTCGCGCAGCGTCGGCAGATCGGGCAGTTCCGGGCTGCGCGTCTCGCCGGTGGTGGCCAGGCCGATCAGCCGCCCGTCCTTGATCGCAGGGATGGCGATGGGATCGAATTGCAGTTCCACATCGCCTGCCAGCAATGCCGTCAGCGCCGGGGCGGAACCGCGATAGGGCACGTGCTCCATCCTGATGCCGGCGGCATGGGCGAAGATCTCCCCGGTCATCTGGGTGATGGTGCCGTTGCCGGCGGAGCCGAAGCGGATCTGCCCCGGACGCTCCTTCGCATAGGCGACGAAATCACGGATGTTGCGTACCGGCACCTTCGGGTTCATCGCAACCACGCCGTCCGAGACCGTCAGCATCGCCACCGGCGTGAAGGCGCGCTCCACATCATAGGGCAGTTGCATGATGTGCGGGCTGATGGTCAGCACCGCCGTCGGGAAGAGCAGCAGGGTGTAGCCATCCGGCTTCGCCTGCGCGACCAGCGCGGCGCCGATGGAACCGCCCGCGCCGCCGCGGTTCTCGATGACCACCGGCTGGCCCAGCACGTCGCCCAGCTTCGGCGCGATCGGCCGGGCGGTGTTGTCCGAGCTGCCGCCCGGCGGATAGGGCACGACCAGCGTGACCGGCCGGTCCGGATAGGCGGATTGCGCCCGCGCGATCACCGGCATGGCGAGCGAGGCCCCGAGCGCAGCGAGGCTGCGGCGGGAAAGCGGCATACCAGGCATCCGGCATCTCCTCCCTATGGGGATGCGCGCAGCGTGGCGCGCGCATCGACCGCCACCGCACCGCCGCCGGCGGCACGCAGCAGGATCGGGTTGAGATCCATCTCCGCCAGCCGCCCGCCGAGATCGGCAGCGAGCCAGGACAATCGCACCAGCGCATCCGCCGCTGCCGTCACATCCAGCGGCGGTCGCCCGCGCACCCCTGCCAGCACCGGCCACAGCTTCAGGCGGCGCAGCATCGCCAGCGCGTCCTCCGGCCGCAGCGGCGCCGGGGCGATCTGCACGTCCTGCAATATCTCGACCAACAGGCCGCCGAGGCCAACCAGCACCATCGGCCCGAAATCCGGATCATGCCGCGCGCCGAGGATCAACTCCGCCTCGCCGCATGCCATTTCCTGCACCAGCGCGCCTTCCATGCTGCCCGGCACGGCCTGCTCCAGCCTCGCCGTGACATCAGCGAAGGTGGTGCGGACGGCCTCGGCATCGCCCAGGTCCAGCCGGACCAGGCCGAGATCGCTCTTGTGCACCACCGCGCGGCTGACGCCTTTCAGCGCCACGGGGAAACCGATCTCCCGCGCCGCCTGGGCTGCCTCCTCCGCGCTCCGCGCGAGGCGCTCGCGCGTCACGGGGATGCCATAGGCGGCGGCGAGGCGCTTGGCCTCCGCCTCGGTCAACGGGCCTTCCGGCAAGCCGGGCGGCACCGGCCCGGCGCCCTGCGGCCGCTCCGGCGCGGGCAGATCGGCACGGGCGCGGCCGATCGCCTCCGCCTCCAGCGCCCGCAGCACCGCCAGTGCATCGGAGACGCGATCATAGAAGGGGAAATTCGCCTCCCGCATCCGCTGGCGTGCCGCATCCCCCACCTCTCCCGCCGTCATCACATAGAGCAGCGGCCGCCCTCCCTCCCTGCTGAGCGGCGGCAGTAGCGCGGCGCGCGCGGCCATGGCGGGCTGGGTCGTCATCGGAAAGACGACGGCGCCGATATCGGGATCCGCCATGAAGGCGCGGATGCAGTCCTCCAGCGCGGGGATGCTGGTGTTGTCGTGGAAGGAGCCGGTATCGAGCGGCAGATGCACATGGCTCTCCGGCATCCAGCGCCGCAGCACCGCGCGCGTTGCCTCGGACATCTCGCCCAGGCGCAGCCCTGCCCCGGGTAATTGGTCGGCGCAGGTCACGGTGCTGCCGCCGGAGGAGGCGATGATCGCCAGCCCCATCCCGGCGCGCGGCAGGCGCGGCAGCCGGTCCAGCGCATCGGCGGCGAGGACCATCGCCGCGGGATCCTCCAGCAGCACCGCACCGGCATCGCGGCAGATCGCCTCGAAAGCAGCGAAGCTGCCGGCGAGGCTGGCGGTGTGGCTGCGCGCCGCCTGCACCCCGGCCTCCGACCGGCCGGCCTTCACGCAGAGCACCGGCTTGCCCGCCGCCCGCGCCCGGTGCAGCAGCGGCGGCAGGCGCTGCGGCTGCCTCAGCCCCTCGATATAGAGGGTGATGACCCTGGTCGCCGCATCCTCGATGAGGAATTCGAGGAAGTCGCAAAGCTCCAGATCCGCCTGGTTGCCGACCGAGATGCAGCGGCTGAACCCCAGGCCATAGCCATGGCCGAGCGAGACCAGCGTGCCCATCAGCGCGCCGCTCTGGCTGACCATGCCGATGCCGCCTGCCCGAACGCGCTCCACCTCCAGCGCCAGGGAGGAGGAGAGCATGGCGGAATCCGTCATGTTGAAGATGCCGAGGCAATTCGGCCCGACCAGCCGCATCCCCGCCGCCCGCGCCGCCTGGGTCACGCGGTCCTGCAGCGCCGCGCCTTCCGGCCCCGCATCGGCCAGCTTGCCGGTGATGACGATGCAGGCGCCGACCCCGGCGGCAGCGCAGTCCTCGATCTGCCGCAAAAGCTGCGCAGCCGGCACGGCGAGGATCGCCACATCCACCGGCCCCGGCGCCGCGCTGACAGAAGGAAAGGCCGGCAGGCCGCGGATCGCGGCACGGTTCGGGTTGATCGGCAGCAGCCGGCCCGGATAGCCGTGCCGGATCAGGTAATGGATGACCCGCCCGCCGAATTTGCCGGCGTCCTCGGAGGCACCGATGACGGCGACGGAGCGTGGGCTGACGATACGCGCGAGCGGGATGCGGTCCGGCACCGCCCGGCCATCGGCTCGGGCGCTGGCTGGCTGCTGCATGTCTCGTCCGTTCCTCCGGGCCGAGCTTGGCACGGCATCGCGGCGAGAGGTAGCGCTCCGCTCCTCACCAGTCCGGCATGAGACGGCAGGCCGCGCCGCGGGTGCGGTGCGGCCCTTCCGGCTCAGGCCAGGGCGTGGTCGTAGCCGATGAGCCGGTTGGCCATGGCGGCAGCCAGCTCCGGAATTGCAACGATTACAAACTCCTCCACTTCGATGAAGCCGGTCACCACCTCGGCGCGGGTCATCGCGCCCTCAATCTATGATGTATACTTTGTAAACATACCGCGACGAGATTTCGGAACAGAACCGGCTGCTGCCGTCACCCCCTCTCCCCGCCATGGCGTTGACAGGCATGGCCCTGGGCTTCCAGCTTCGCCGCAGGATCGGGAGGGAACAGAGATGGCCGGAAGCGACCAGACCAAGCGGCAGTTCAGGCTGCGCAGCCAGCGCTGGTTCGACGACCCGGAGGATCCGGGCATGACCGCGCTCTATGTGGAGCGCTACCTCAATTTCGGCCTGACGCGGGGCGAGCTGCAGTCAGGCAAGCCGATCATCGGCATCGCCCAGACCGGCAGCGACCTCGCCCCCTGCAACCGCCATCACCTGCAACTCGCCGAGCGGGTGAAGGCCGGCATTCGCGATGCCGGCGGCATCCCGATGGAATTCCCCCTGCATCCCATCCAGGAGACGGGCAAGCGGCCGACCGCCGCGCTGGACCGCAACCTGGCCTATCTCGGCCTGGTGGAGGTGCTGCACGGCTATCCGCTCGACGGCGTGGTGCTGACCACTGGCTGCGACAAGACCACGCCCGCCTGCCTGATGGGCGCGGCCACGGTGAACATCCCGGCCATCGTGCTCTCCGGCGGGCCGATGCTGGACGGGCACTACAAGGGCCGCCTGACCGGCAGCGGCACCATCGTCTGGGAAGCCCGCAAGATGCTGGCCGAGGGCAAGCTGGACTACAACGGCTTCATGGAGCTGGTCGCCAGCGCCTCCACCAGCGTCGGCCACTGCAACACCATGGGCACGGCGCTGTCCATGAACAGCCTGGCAGAGGCACTTGGCATGTCGCTCCCCGGCTGCGCCGCCATCCCGGCCGCCTATCGGGAGCGCGGGCAGATGGCCTATGCCACCGGCCGGCGCATCGTGGAGATGGTGCATGAAAATCTGCGCCCCTCCGACATCATGACGCGCCAGGCCTTCGAGAACGCCATCGTGGTGGCGAGCGCCATCGGCGCCAGCACCAATTGCCCGCCCCACATCCTCGCCATCGCCCGCCACATGGGCGTGGAGCTGAAGATCGAGGACTGGGACAGCATCGGCCACGACATCCCGCTGCTGGTGGATTGCCAGCCGGCCGGCCGGTTCCTCGGCGAGTCCTTCCACCGCGCCGGCGGCGTGCCGGCGGTGATGCGGGAGCTGTTGCAGGCCGGCAAGCTGCATGGCGGGGCAATGACCGTCACCGGAAAGACCGTGGCGCAGAACCTGGAGCGGCTGGAGGAGCCGGACCGCGAGGTGATCCGCCCCTATGACCGCCCGCTGAAGCAGCGCGCCGGCTTCGCCATCCTGTCCGGCAACCTGTTCGACAGCGCGGTGATGAAGATCAGCGTCATCGACCCCGCCTTCCACAAGCGCTTCCTCTCCAACCCGGAAGGCGTGTTCGAGGGCAAGGTGGTGGTCTTCGAGGGGCCAGAGGACTACCACGACCGCATCGAGGATCCCTCCCTCGGCATTGACGAGCGCACCGTGCTGGTGATCCGCAATTGCGGCCCCGTCGGCTATCCCGGCAGCGCCGAGGTGGTGAACATGCAGCCCCCGGCCGCGCTGCTGAAGGCGGGCGTGGACACGCTGCCCACCATGGGCGACGGGCGGCAGAGCGGCACCTCCGGCAGCCCCTCCATCCTGAACGTCTCGCCGGAGGCGGCGGTGGGCGGCGGCCTCGCCCTGCTGAAATCGGGCGATCCGATCCGCATCGACCTCAACCGCCGCAAGGTGGATGTGCTGATCCCGGCGGAGGAGCTGGAGGCGCGGAAACGGGCCTGGAAGCCGCCCGTGCTGGTCAACAAGACCCCCTGGGAGGAGATCCAGCGCAGCATGGTCGGGCAGCTCGGCACCGGCGCCTGCCTGGAGCCGGCGACACTCTACCTCAACATCCTGGAGACGCGCGGCGAGAGCCGGCACAATCATTGAGGCGAAGGGACCGCGGTTGACGCCGGAGACGGCGCCGCGATGATGGGACCGGAAGGCGGGAGGCAGGGCATGGCCGGCAGGCTGCAAGGGAAGCGGTGCCTCGTGACGGCGGCCGGCCAGGGCATCGGCCGCGCCACCGCCCTGGCCTTCGCGGCGGAGGGCGCCAGCGTCATCGCTACCGACAAGGATGCCGGCAAGCTGGCCGGGCTGGAAGCGGCGGGGATCGAGGCAAGGCCGCTCGACGTGCTGGACGATGCGGCGGTGGCATCCATGATCGCGACGGCCGGGCCGCTGGACGTGCTGTTCAACTGCGCCGGCTTCGTTCACCAGAACACGGCGCTGACCTGCACGGATGCCGAGTGGGATTACGCCTTCGCGCTCAATGTGCGCGCCATGTGGCAGACGATCCGCGCCGCCCTGCCCGGCATGCTCGCCAAGGGCGGCGGCAGCATCCTCAACATGGCCTCCGCCTGCTCCAGCGTGAAGGGCGCGCCGAACCGCTTCGTCTACGGCACGACCAAGGCGGCGGTGGTGGGGCTGACGAAATCCGTCGCCACGGAATACGTGACGCAGGGCATAAGGTGCAATTGCCTCTGCCCCGGCACCGTGGACACGCCCTCCCTCGGCGAGCGCATTGCCGCCAATGCCGCCGCGGCCGGCGGCGTGGAGGCGGCACGCAACGCCTTCGTCGCCCGCCAGGCCATGGGCCGGCTCGCCAAGGCGGAGGAGATCGCGGCGCTGGCTGTCTATCTCGCGGCGGATGAGAGTGCCTTCGTCACCGGACAGGCCATCGTCATCGATGGCGGCTGGACCCTATGACCGCCTGATTTCGGGAGAGATCCATGAAGCTGCTGCGCTACGGCCCCGCGGGGCAGGAGAAGCCGGGGATGCTGGACGCCTCCGGCACCATCCGTGACCTTTCCGGCATCGTGCCCGACCTGGCCGGGGAGGTGCTTTCCCCTGCCGGCCTCGCCAAGCTCGCCGCGCTGGATCCGGCGACGCTGCCGGCGGTCTCCGGCAATCCGCGCCTCGGTCCGCCGGTCGCGGGGATGCGAAACCTGGTCTGCATCGGCCTGAACTATGCCGACCACGCCGCCGAGACCGGCGCCCCCATCCCGAAGGAGCCGATCGTCTTCCTGAAGTCCCTGGGCGCGCTCTCCGGGCCGAATGACGACGTCATCATCCCGAAGAACAGCCAGAAGACCGACTGGGAGGTGGAACTCTGCATCATCATCGGCACGCGCGCCAAATGCGTGTCCGAGGAGCAGGCGCTGGACCATGTCGCAGGCTATGCCGTGGGCAACGACGTCTCCGAGCGCGAGTGGCAGATCGAGCGCGGCGGCTCCTGGGACAAGGGCAAGGGCTGCGACACCTTCGGCCCTGTCGGCCCCTGGCTGGTCACCAAGGACGAGGTGCCGGATCCGCAGAACCTGGCCATGTTCTGCGACATCGACGGCCAGCGCATGCAGGACGGCAACACCCGTACCATGATCTTCGGGGTGCGGACGCTGGTGAGCTATGTCTCCCACTTCATCACTCTGCATCCGGGCGACGTGATCTTCACCGGCACGCCGCCGGGGGTGGGGCTTGGCAAGAAGCCGAACCCGGTCTTCCTGAAGCCGGGGCAGACCATGCGGCTCGGCATCGCCGGCCTCGGCGAGCAGCAGCAGCGCACGGTCGCCTATGAGGGCTGCCCTCCGCCAGTGATGGACCTGCCGGGCGCGCGGGGGACGGAACGCGCCCGGCCATCATGCGCTCCGGCCCATGAGAGCCAAGCCTCCGTCCAGATCCGGCGCACCGGCGTATTCCCCGCTTTTCCGCGCCTCTCGCGCCAGGTGGGCGGGATCCGGTCAGGCCCGGAAACATGGTGATGCAGAAGCCGCAGCAGGCGCAGGAACTGCCGCGGGACCGGTTCCGTCCCCTGCCCCGCTATCTGCTGCTCTATGCCGCGCTCTATGCCGGTTGGGGCGTCCTCAGCCCCTTCCTCCCCGCCGTCCTCGCCATGCGGGGCGCGACGTCGGAGCAGATCGGCCTGCTGCTCGCCGCCGGCATCGTGGCGCGGCTGGTCGCGACGCCGGCCGCCGGCAATCTCGCCGACCGCCTGGGCGCGCCGCGCCAAGTGCTGGCGGCCCTGCTCCTCGCCTCGGCGGCGCTCGGCCTTGGCTATGGGCTGGTTCCCGCGGGCTTCGCCGGGCTGCTGCTGGTCGGCCTCGCCCAGCATGCCGCGACGGGGCCGATCGGCCCACTGCCGGATGCACTGGCCGTACGTGCCGCCGCACGCCCAAGGCAACACGGCAGTTTCGACTACGGCATTGTGCGCGGCGCCGGTTCCGCGGCCTTCATCGTCGGGACGCTGCTTGCCGGCCCGGCGGTGGCGATGGCCGGCTCCCCGGCCGCGGTGCTCTGGCTGAATGCCGGCCTTTTCGCCTGTGCCGGCGGCGCCGCGCTCCTCCTGCCGCCGCCCCCCGGCAGGAGGGGCCGGATGGCGTCCGAGAGCCAGCCGGTGCGCGGCGGGCTGTGTACGCTCCTCGCCATCCCGGCCTTCCGCCGCCTGCTGCTTGTGGCGGGCCTCATCGCCGGCAGCCATGCCTTCTATACCGGCTTCGCCACCCTGCGCTGGCAGGCGGCGGGGATCGCGCCCGGGACCATCGGCCTGTTCTGGGCTGTTGCCGTCGCTGCCGAGGTGGCGGTGTTCTTCCTGATCGGCCGGCCGCTCCTGGCACGGCTGGGACCCGGCGGGGTCTGCGCCCTCGCCGCCGCGGCCGGGCTGCTGCGCTGGTCGGCGATGGCGGCGACCGCCTGGGTTCCGGCCGTGTTGCTGGCGCAGACACTGCATGGGCTGACCTTCGCGGCGCAGCACCTCGCCGCGATGGCGATCCTGGCGCGGGTGGCGCCCGGTCGCCTCGCTGCCACGGCGCAGTCCGCCTATGCCGCGTTCGGCACCGGCCTGGCCGGGGCGGCGCTGACGCTCGCCTCCGGTCTGCTCTATGCGCGGCTCGGCGCAGGCGGCTTTTGGGTCATGGCGTTGCTCTGTGCCGCGGCTGTGCCCGTGGCCCTCGCCTTGCGGAAGGCCGTGCCGCCGCACTGACCGGGGGGCGGCTGCAGCAGGTCCGAGACCGCTGGAATGAAGGTGGCGCGCGTCTCGATGTCCTCGACCC
>CALGVL010000132.1 GCA_937930165.1 uncultured Acetobacteraceae bacterium | reverse complement strand
TGATCGGCCTGGCCGCCGATCTCGGCGCGCGGGTGCTGGTGCATGGCTCGCCCGCGCAGCGGCGGGTGGAGGCGGAGGGCGATGCGGCGCGGGCCGAGGAGGCCATGGCCAGGGCCGGTGAATGGGCCGCCAATGCCGGCGTGACCTACTGCCTGGAACCGCTGGCCGCGCGCGAGACCAATTGGGCGACGACCATCGCTGAGGCCGCCGCCATCATCGACCGCATCGGCAATCCGGCGCTGCGCACCATGCTGGATGTCTGCGCCGCCGGGAATGGCGAGGCGGAGCCGGTCACGGCGTTGCTCGACCGCTGGCTGCCCACGGGACGCATCGCGCATATCCATCTGAACGACCGCAACCGCCGCGCCCCCGGCCAGGGCACGGACCGCTTCGCGCCCATCCTGGCCAGGCTGAAGCGGCACAACTATGCCGGGCTCTGCGGCGTCGAGCCCTTCGACTACCACCCGGATGGCCCGACCTGCGCTGCCTTCGCCGCCGGGCATATCTCCGGCATCCTGCGCAGCCTGGAGGAGAAGGCATGAACGCCCCCCGCTTCGCCATCACCGAAATCGAGCGCCGCGAATGGCCGTTCACCCTGCGCCTGCCCTTCCGCTTCGGCGTCATCACGGTGACGCATGGGCGGCAGGCGGTGGTGCGGGCGCGCATCCGCACCGAGGACGGGCGCGAAGGCTGGGGCGTCGCGGCCGAATCCGTCGCCGCCAAGTGGTTCGACAAGGACCCGGCGCTGACGGATGCGCAGAACGAGGATCAGCTTCGCTGCTCCCTGGAACTGGCGGGCGAGGCATCCCTGGCCGCCGGCCGCAACACCGCCTTCGGGCATTTCGCCGACACCTATGCCGATCACGTCGCGGCCTGCGGGCGGGAGGCGCTGAATCCGCTGGTCGCCAGCTATGGCCGCGCCCTGCTGGACCGCGCCGCGCTGGATGCGCTGCTGAAATTGCACGGCCTCTCCTTCTTCGCCGGGATGCGGGCCAATATCGGCGGCATGGCGCCGCATGCGGTGGCACCGGATCTGGCGGGCCATGATTTCGCCGCCATGCTCGCCTCGCTGCGCCCGGCGCGGCGCATCCATGCGCGGCATACGGTTGGGCTGGTGGATCCCATCACTGCCGCCGATCAATCCGAGCGCGTGAATGACGGCCTGCCCGAGACGCTGGAGGAGGTGGCGGAAACCTATCGCCACCGCTACTGGAAGCTGAAGGTCTCCGGCGATGTGCGGGCGGATATCGACCGCCTCTGCCGTATCGCTGCGGTGCTGGACCGGCTACCGGACTACCACGCCTCGCTCGACGGCAACGAGCAGTATGCGGATGCGGAGGGGGCGGCGGCGCTGTGGCAGGCGATGCAGGCGGAGTCGCGGCTCGCGCGGCTCTGTGCCTCCATCCTCTACATTGAGCAGCCGGTGAAGCGCGCCCGCGCGCTGGAGACGGGAATGCAGGTCCTGGCCGCCGCGCGCCCCGTCATCATCGACGAGAGCGACGGCGCGCTCGACGCCTTCCTGCAGGCGAAGGCGCTGGGCTATGCCGGCGTGTCCAGCAAGACCTGCAAGGGCATCTGGCGCAGCCTGATCAACCTGGCCCGCTGCCGCGCCTGGAATGCAGCGGAGCCGGAATCACGGTATTTCCTCTCAGGCGAGGACCTGACGACGCTGGCGGGCATCTGCGTGCAGCAGGATCTGGCGCTGGTGGCGCTGCTGGGCCTGACCCATGTGGAGCGCAACGGCCATCACTTCGTGGATGGCTTCAACGGCCGCCCGAAAGCAGAGGCGGTGCGCTTCATGGAGGCGCATCCGGACCTCTACGCCGACACTCCGCGCGGGCCGCGCCTCCGCATCCGCGACGGCGTGCTGGAGATCGGCTCCCTCGACACGCCCGGCCTCGGCGCGACGGAGGAACCGGATTACGCGGCAATGGAGGCGATGCCGAAGGCGGCCTGGCCGGCAGCTTAGCGGCGGCGCCTCCGGCGCAGTGGCTCAGCCATGCATGCCCCCACGGGCCCGCCCTTCGAGCGGCTTCATCGCCTTGCTGACCATATCCCCAGTGGCCCGGAGCATCGCCATGCTGGAATCGAGCATCATGGCAACGCTGTCGAGATAGAGATCGCGCTGGACCTGCGCGAATTCCTCCGGCGTCCGGCAGCGGAGCAGATCCTGCGGCTGGTGTCTGGCCTGCTCGATCGACCGCCGCAGGACCTCGAACCAGGTCTGCTGCATCTGCTGGATGCCCTGGCCGACATTGGAGCAGCAGGCCATGAGCGCCTGCATGTCTTCGGTCGTGTCCTGCATCGTCCGGCAGTAAAGGCCGGTGATGCGGGCCGTGGCCTCCAGGGCACGGTCCGCATTGGCGAAGTCGGCGATGGTTCCGGCTGCGGCACGCAGGCGCTCCTGATCCTGATCGGCGGCACGCCTGGCCGCATCCACCAGTGTATGGACACCTCGCCCGGTGACGGCGGCATCCGCATCCGCGGCACGGGTGGGGTTCCCCGTCATCGGACGCGCGCTTCCGCCGTGCGCTTCGGACTTCGGCTTGTTGTCGGAGTTGTCCGCCATCATCGCTCTCCCTTGGGGGTTAGGGGCTGCGACATGTGGCGTGATGTTTCCGGCCTCGTCGCTGCCGCGCATCACGTCCTGCGCAAATCATAGCAGGGATGCTCGCCGTGGCTTCAAGCCGTAAATGCCTCGCAGGTCTGGAAATCGGCACCGCGCATTCCTGTCTTTCGGTTGAAGCACGGGAACGATCCGCCGCTGACGCGGAACGGACAGGCCGTGTGCACGCAATTCCGGCCATGGCCCCGCCATTGGCCGCAGGAGATGCGACCGGGTATCCGCTCGCGCGTTATCTTCGGCAATCCCGGTACCCTGAACATGGTTGGTCCGACCCGCGGGCCGGCAGGGAGGCGGCACGCACACCGGCACTGTTACGATGCCCGGTTGTGAAGCGCGACATAGCCGCAAGGCGCCTGTTCAAGGGATGTCCTGGCAGCGGATTGCGGAGTGTTGTCGATGCACGAGAGTGATTCCGTCCCTGTCACCAGCCGCGCCGAATTGTTGCGCCTGGCAGGGACTTTCCCCTGGCTGCCGCCGCTCGAGGTCGGCACCGGCTGGGCGGCTCTGCTCTGGGACATGGCGGAGGATCTCGAAGACCTCTTCGGCAGATCGGCCCTCATCGAGGGGCGGGCCGGGCTGCATGAGATCAGGGCGCGGCATGGCTGCCTGCGCATCGCCGGCAGCAAGCCGGCAGGCTGGGAGCCCCGGCAGGAGGAAGGCTTGCGGGTCATTCTCGGCCGGGCAGAGGAACGCGCGGCCTGCACCTGCGAAAGATGCGGACGCCGGGGGACCACCGCCGTGCACAACGGGCGCTGGACAACGCTCTGCATATGGCACCACGCGGCCGCGGCGGAACGGGCGCGGCGGCCTGGAAGCCCTTTGCGCGGAGTCTAGGCCCGGGAGCATCCCGCCAGGGCCTCCCCCTAATCGACCGCGATGCGCGCCTCCCGCACCACACGGCCCCATTTCTCGCGTTCCGCCGCGATGAATTCGGCCAATGCCTCGGGGGTGGAGGATACGCCATCCACCCCGGCTCCGGACAGGCGCTGCTGCACCGCTGGCGCCGCCAGGGCTTCGACCACCGCCTGGTTCAGCCGGTCGATCATTGGCCGCGGCGTGCCTCCCGGCGCCATGACGCAGCCCCAGCTCGTCGCGGTGGCATTCGGCCAGCCGGCCTCGCCCACCGACGGGATCTCCGGCAGCAGCGGGTGACGGCGTGGGCCGGTCGCCGCCAGCGCCCTCACCTGGCCGTCGCGGATCTGCCCCACCGCGCCGGCGATCTGGATCAGCATCATCTGGATGGTGCCGGAGATCAGATCATTCATCGCCGCGCCGCTGCCACGATAGGGCACATGCACCATGTCGATCCCGGCGGCCAGGCGGAACAGCTCCGCCGCCGTGTGGGTGGAGGCGCCATGGCCGGAGCTGCCGAAGGAAAGCTGGCCCGGCCGTGCCTTCGCATAGGCGACGAATTCCTGCAGCGTCCGCACCGGCAGGCTTTTCGGCACCACGATCACCATATCGCTGGTATAGGCCATGGAGATCGGCGCCAGATCCTTCGCCGGATCGAAGGGCATGGATTTGTAGATATGCGGATTGGTGGTCAGCAGGCCGGTGACGCCCATCAGGATGGTATGGCCATCCGGCGCTGCGCGGGCCACCATCTCGCCGCCGATATTGCCACCGGAACCGCCGCGATTCTCCACCACCACGGGCTGGCCCAGCGTCTCGCCCATATGGTCAGCGATGATGCGCGCCGCGACATCGGTGCTGCCGCCGGCGACGAAGGGGACGATGAAGCGGATCGGGCGGTCCGGCCTCCAGCCCTGCGCCAGGGCAGGACGGGCGATGGCGGCCGCACTGGCGGCGGCGATCAGGCTACGGCGAGAGAGCATGGACTGTTTTCCTCCAGCCTCCGGCTATAAGCCGGGACGCAGGCCGGATGAACCCCCTTGCATTCGGACCGCGTCAGGCGAAGGCAGCCAGTTCCTCCGGCGTCGCCGCAACCCGCGCCGCGCGCAGCCATGCCGAGAGCAAGGGCGAGGCCGTCAGCACGCAGAAGGGCACCGCCACCAGCAGGCCCCCGGCCCAGGGCAGCGCCCAGAGCGCCGCAGCCGGCGCCGTCATCAGCAGCAGGCCGAACACCGCCAGGCCGAATTGCATCTGCGGCCAGAGCAGCCGCGCCGCATCGCCCCAGGTGACGCCGCGATCCATCCGGTTCTGCGGCGCCCATCCCATCCTCGCCCCGAAGGGCAGGGCGAGGAGGAACAGCGTCTTGTTGAAGATGCTGATCGGGTCCAGCAGCGTGGTGAAGGCCAGTTCCGCCACGGCCCCGCGCAGGAAGGCGCGGCGCCCGCCATAGCGCGCGGCCAGCGCCGGCTTCAGCAGCACCTCGGCATAGCCGAGCAGCTTCGGCGCATGCAGCGCAGACCAGCAGGCCAGCATCAGAGCCAGCAGCCACCCCCGGGGCGTCGCCTCGCCGCCCCCCGTCGCCGCATTCAGCGCGCCGAAGAGGAACACGCCGGTCCAGAGTGGCGCGGCCAGGAACAGCAGGATCGCCTGCGCCAATTGCCAACGGCCCATCCAGCTCTGGCCCGGCCGGAAGAGCAGATGCCAGTACTGCATGTTGCCCGCCGCCCAGCGCAGGTCGCGGGCCATGAATTCCGGCAGGGCCGGCGGGTTGCCCTCCATCGAGCCATCCTCGGCCGGCATGCAGCAGACCTTCCAGCCGGCGGCATGCAGCCGCACCGCCTCCACCTGGTCGTGACTGAGGATCGGGCGGCCGTCCGGCAGCGTCTCCAGCCGGCAATGACGGCGGAAGGGCTCGATGCGGATGATGGCGTTGTGCCCCCAATAGGGGCCTTCCGGCCCCTGCCACCAGGCCTGGCCGGTGGCCCAGACGCGCATCCCGGCGCGCATGCCGAATTGGAACAGCCGCGGGAAGGCAGCGGTGGCGGGGCGGCCGACGATCAATTGCTGAAGGATCGCCAGGGCCGGATCGGCCTCCATGCAGGCGACCAGGCGCAGCACCGCCTCAGCCGACATCTCGCTGTCCGCGTCCAGGCACAGCATGAGGTCGTGGCCATGCGCATGATGGTCCAGGAAGTCCATGATGTTGCCGGCCTTGAAGCCGGCATTGTCGCTGCGGCGGCGGTAGCGGATGCGGGCGGCGTCGGCGCGGCCTTCGCGGAATTCGGCGATCGCCGCCTCCTCCTCCAGGGCCAGGCCGGAATCCTGGGTGTCGGAGAGGAGCCAGAGGGTGAAGCGCTCCCTTGCCCCGGCCTCGGCCAGCCCGTCCAGCAGCCGGCCGAGCGGCGGCAGCACCGCCCCCACTGGCTCATTGCGGATGCAGACGACTATGGCAGTGGAGAGGCGCGGCGCGCCGGGCCGGGCCAGCCTGAGGGCCGGCAGCACGGCGGCCGGCGGATCCGGGGCGCGCATCAGGATGCGGAAGCCGGTCAGGGCATTGGCGGCGCAGAGCGCGGTCCAGGGCGCGGTCCCGGCGAAGCAGGCGAAGGCCAGCGCCTCCCACACCGTCCAGCCGCCCGGTGCCATGACGCGCAGGGCCAGCCAGAGCAGCCCGGCGGTCAATCCAAGGCAGAGCAGGGCGAAGGCGGCGCGGCGCGCCGGCACGGGGTCGGTGGGCACGGCGCCCCGTTACGGGGCAAGCATGGCGGAATTGCGGAACAGGATCAGTCCGCAGCCAGTCCGGCCGCCTGGACCACGTTGCGCCAGCCGGCGAATTCCCGCTCGATCCGGGCGGCGAAATCGGCACGGCTCGTGGCCTCCACCGTGAAGCCGATGCGGATCAGGCGCTCCGCCACCTCCGGTGCGCGCAGGGCCGCAGCCAGCGCCGCATGGATGCGGTCAAGCAGCGGTGCCGGCATGCCCTTCGGACCGACGAAGCCGTGCCAGCTTCCGCCCTGGAAGTCGGGCAGACTGGTCTTCACGGTCGGCACCTCCGGCAGCGACGGGTAGATGGCCGGGCTGCTGACCGCGATCGCGCGGAGCGCGCCGGACCGCACCTGCGGCAGCACGGTGGCGACATTCAGGAAGGCGAGCTGCGTCCGCCCCGCGACCAGATCGGCCACCGCCGCCGCCCCGCCGGCATAGGGAACATGGACCAGCCGCGTCCCCGTCCGCTGGGCGAAAAGCTCCATCAGCAGATGCTCGGAGGAGCCGATGCCGCGAACAGGGTATGGCCGTCCGGCGCGGCGCGGGCCGCCGCCGCGGCGGCCACGGCGCCATTGCCGCCCGGACGGTTCTCCACCACCACGGGCTGGCCGATCGCCGGCTGCAGCGCGTGGGCCACGGCACGGGCGAGGATGTCGGAGGGCCCGCCGGCGACATAGGGCACCAGGATGGTCACCGGCCGCGCCGGCCAGGGGGGCTGCGGCCCGGACTGCGCGGCGGCGGGTCCGGCGAGGGCAAGGCAGGCGGCAAGCAGCAGCAGGGCACGGCGCATCCTCGGCCTCCGGGTCCATCCGGGGGAAAGCTTCGCGCCGCCTGGCCACTTGCCGCAACCGCCCGGCACATGCCCTGATGCAACGCTGAAGATCGGGGGAAACGAGAATGCGTGAGGCGGGCGAAGCGGATTACGTCATCCTGGGCGGCGGCTCGGCGGGCTGCGTGCTGGCGTCGCGGCTTTCCGAGGATCCGGGCACCAGGGTCACGTTGCTGGAGGCCGGGCCCTGGGACCGCAATCCCTGGATCCACATTCCCATGGGCTTCGCGCGCCTCTACGTGACCCAGAAATTCGACTGGAACTACCAGACCGAGGCCGAACCGGAATTGGACGGCCGCCAGGTCTACTGGCCGCGCGGCAAGGTGATCGGCGGCTCGGGCAGCGTGAACGGGCTGGTCTTCCTGCGCGGTTCCCCGCGCGACTACGACCGCTGGGCCCAGGCCGGCGCCCGCGGCTGGTCCTATGAGGACTGCCTGCCCGCCTTCCGCCGCCTGGAGAGCTTCGCCGGCCCGGCCAGCGAATGGCGGGGCAAGGACGGGCCGGTGCGGGTGGGGGAGGTGCCGGAGCCGACCATCGGCTGCCGCGCCTTCGTCGAGACCTGCGTGGCGCTCGGCTTCCCGCGCAACCCGGACTTCAACGGCGAATGGTATGAGGGCGTCGCCCCCAACCAGTTGAACGTGCATCGCGGCCGGCGCTGGAGCCCGGCCGTCGCCTATCTGCGCCCCGCGCTGAAGCGGCCGAACCTGCGGGTGGAGACGGAACGCCTCGGCCTGCGCATCCTCATCGAGGGCGGGCGGGCCGTGGGCGTCGCCGTGCGCGGCCCGGACGGGCAGGAGGAAATCCACCGCGCGCGGCGGGAGGTGATCCTCTCCGCCGGGGCAATCGAATCGCCGAAACTGCTGATGCTCTCCGGCATCGGCGACGGCGCGGCGCTGCAAGCCATGGGGATTCCCGTGCTGGCGCATGCGCCCGGGGTGGGAAAGAATCTGCAGGACCATTTCATGGTCCGCTTCGCCTTCCGCACCCGCCCGGCCGGCACGCTGAACGAGATCATGGCCAATCCCGTCCGCACCGCCGCCATGGGCCTGGACTGGGCGCTGCGCCGGCGCGGGCCGATGACCATCGGCGCCTCCGAGGCCAGCCTCTTTGCCCGCGTGCTGCCGGGGGCGGAGGAGCCGGATGTGCAGTTCCAATTCGTGAATTACAGCCTGGATGCGAGCCAGGCGAATTCCGCCGCGCGCCTCGCCCGCCATCCCGGCTTCACCTTCAATTTCTGCCAGTGCCGCCCGGACAGCCGCGGCGAGCTGACGCTGCGCAGCCCCGATCCCACGGACAAGCCGCGCATCCACGCCAACTACCTGACGGCGCCGAGCGATGTGCGGGTGATGCTGGAAGCCGCGAAGCTGGCGCGGCGCATCGCCACCACGCGCCCCTTCGCGGATCTGGTGGAGGAGGAGCTGTCCCCCGGCCGCGGCACGCAGACGGAGGAGGATTTCCTCGCCTATCTCCGCGCCGCCGGCACCACCGTCTACCACCCCTGCGGCACGAACCGCATGGGCACGGACGACGGCGCCGTGGTGGATCCGGAGCTGCGCCTGCGTGGCATCCAGGGGCTGCGGGTGGCGGATGCCTCCGTCATCCCGCTGATCCCCTCCTCCAACATCCACCCCTCCGTGCTGATGCTGGCAGAGCGGGCGGCGGAGATGATCCGGCGCGCAGCCTAGCTTCCGTTGAGCCGGCGATTCACGCCCTGGAGTTCGCGGCACTGCCCCGAACCCCAGGGCGATCGCGGGCTAATCCACCGTCACGCCCGAGGCCCGCACCACCGGCGCCCATTTCGCCACTTCCGCCGCCATGAAGGCATCGTATTCGGCGGGGCCGAGCGGCGCCGGCTCCGCCCCGTATTCGCGCAGGCGGGCGACGACCTGCGGGTCCTTCAGCGCGGCCACGACCTCGGCGCCCAACCGCTCGATGATCGGCCGCGGCGTGCCGGCCGGCGCGGTGATGCCGTACCAGGAGGAGACGTCGAAATCCGGCACGCCCTGCTCCTGCAAGGTCGGGATCTCCGGCACGGTGCTGGCGCGCTGCGCGGTGGAGACGCCGAGCGCCCGCAGCATCCCCGACAGCACCTGCTGCCGGGAGGCCGGAGCGTTGTCGATCGCGAACAGCACCTCCCCGTTCATCACCGCCGCCATGCTGGGCGCGGTGCCGCGATAGGGCACATGCGTCACCTCCAGCCCCAGCCGCTGCCCGAAGAGCACGCCGGAGAGATGCGAGGAGGTGCCGGACCCGGCCGAGGCGAAATTCGCCTTCCCCGGATTGGCCTTGATATAGGCGATCAGCTCCTGGAGGCTGCGGATGGGCCCGTCGCCCTTCACGATCAGGACATTGGGCAGCAGCGCGATGCGCGCCACGCCGGGCAGGTCCTTCAAAGGATCGAAGGACAGGCGCTTGTAGAGCGACGGCCCGATGCCGTGCGAGGCGATGTGGTTGATGTAGAAGGTGTAGCCGTCGGGCGTCGAGCGGGCCGTGACCTCCGCCCCCACCATCCCGCCCGCGCCGGGCCGCGGGTCGATCACCGGCGGCTGGCCCAGGCGCTCCCGCAGTCGGGTTTCCATGATGCGCAGGAAGATGTCGGAGGCCCCGCCGGCAGCGCCGCCGAGGACAAAGCGCAGCGGCCGGTCCGGCCAGCCGGTCTCGGCACGCGCCCGCGCCGCGGGCAAGGCGAGCAGGCCCCCGGCGCCAGCCAGCAGGGCACGTCGTCTCACATCCATTCGCATCCTCCCTGCGGGTCATTGGCAGCCAGCTTCGGGAATGAGCCTAGCATCCCGCCCGCCGCCCACCGCAAGGGCGCGAATTGACGCCCCTGCACGACCGGGGGCTAACATCACCGGGAGACGGAGGAAGGACGCGCCATGCGGCAAATGCATCTGATCGGGTTCCTGCAGGCGCAGAACTGCACCAACCTCGCCAGTTCCTGGCGGCATCCGGAGAGCCGCACGGATTTCCTCTCGGCCGACTACTACCAGGAGATCGGCCGGATCCTGGAGGCGGGGAAATTCGACCTGGGCTTCTTCGACGACCGGCTCTCCATGCCGGATCGCTATGGCAGCGACCATCACCATACCATCGAGCACGGCATCCGCTGCGTGAAGCTCGATCCCGTCGTGGTGCTGACCATGATGGCGGCGGTGACGCAGCGGCTCGGCCTCGGCGCCACCTGCTCCACCACCTATTACGAGCCCTTCCACGTCGCCCGCGTCTTCCAGACGCTCGACCTGATGAGCAACGGACGCGCCGCCTGGAACGTCGTCACCTCGCTGAACGATGGCGAGGCGGCGAATATGGGCCGCGACGAGATGATGGAGCACGACCTGCGCTACGACCGCGCCGATGAATTCGTCGAGGTCGTTCTGGGCCACTGGGATGCCTGGGAGGATGATGCGCTGATCGTGGACAAGGCCACGGGCCGGTTCGGCGATGGCAGCAAGGTGCACCGGCTGGACTACAAGGGACGGTTCCTCTCCTCCCGCGGCCCCTTCACCGTGCCGCGCTCACCCCAGGGGCATCCGGTGCTGATCCAGGCGGGGGCCAGTGGCCGCGGCAAGCGCTTCTCCGCCCGCTGGGCGGAGCTGGTCTTCGTCGCCTATCACGACGTCGCCTCCGGCAAGCGCGACTATGCCGAGTTCAAGTCCATGGTGGCGCAGGCGGGCCGCGATCCGGACCAGGTGAAGGTCGCCACCCTCTGCTACCCTATCTGCGCCGCGACCAAGGCCGAGGCCGAGGACAAGGCAGCGCTGATCGAGAGGCTGCCGCTGGAGATCGACGCCCTCTCCCTGCTCTCGGAGGCGCTGAATTTCGACTTCGCCAGCAAGGGCATGGACGAGCCCTTCACGGATGAGGAAATGGCCGGCATCCAGGGCCTGCAGGCCATCCGCGACCGGGTGGTGGAGGCCACCGGCAAGAAGAATCCGACCGTGCGCGATTTCATCACCGCCAGCGGCCGCGGCCGCCCGCGCATGGACATGGTCGGCGGCCCGAAGGAGGTCGCGGACCGGCTGGAGGAATGGTTCGTATCCGGCGCCTGCGACGGCTTCGTCATCTCCGCTTCCTATGTGCCGGGCAGCTACGCCGATTTCGTGCGCTTCGTGGTGCCGGAGCTGCAGCGGCGCGGGCTGTTCCGCAAGGACTACACCGGCCCGACGCTGCGCGATCACCTCGGCCTGAAGCGCGCAGAGCGCGGCGACTGGCGGCCGCGCGTGGCCGCGGAGTAACGCCGTTCGGCGCCGGGCCTGCCTCGTCCGGCGCTCCGGACACGCCTTGTCCTTGCGTCATGCCGGCCGTACCGGCCATTCGCGCGAGCCGGTGCCGCGGCCTTCCACCTGGCGGCGGCACGGCATCGCAGGCCGCGGCATGCATCGCGCAATTCTCCGTTCCGTCAGTGTTTCGGGACCAATCCGGCGGCCCATGAGCACGTTGCCCCTGCCTGGGGGCCGGGGATCCCGCCCCTCGATTGCGGATGGTCCGGCCAATTCAGTGACGGCGGGAGGACAGGATGTTCGATGCAACGAAGCTGCTTGGCTCGATGGTCGAGAGTCGCGCCGCGCCATCGGCCGCCAACCGGCTGAATGCGGCGATGCGCAAGGGCACGGGCGCCGGGCCGCTGGACCAGTTGCTGTCGCAACTCGGCGGCGCCTCCGCGCAATCGGGCGGCCTTGGTGGTCTGCTCGGCAACCTCCTGGGCGGCCGCACAGGGGGCGGACAGGGCGGAATGAGCGACACGCTCGGCGGCCTGGCGGACATGGCCAGACGGGCCATGAGTTCGCCACGGCAGGAATTCGAACGGAACAACCCGGCCGCGGTCGGCGGGCTCGGTGCGCTCGCGGGTGCGCTGCTCGGTGGCGGGCGGGGCGCGATCGGCGGTGGCCTGATGGCCGTGCTCGGCAGCCTGGCCTATTCGGCGCTGCAAGGGCAGGGGCAAGGCCAGGGCCAGGGACGGGCGGATGCGCCCCCGGCATCGGCCGGCACCGGCCCGTCCGGGCAGGCCACACCGGCCAGCCTGCCGGGATACGAGGATCCGGCAAATGTGCAGCGCAAGGCGCTGCTCATGCTCCGGGCCATGATCCAGGCGGCCAAGGCCGATGGCCAGATCGACGCCAACGAGATGAACCGGATCGTCGGCAGGCTCGATGAGGCGGGCGAGGATCGCGAGGCACGTGACTTCGTGCTGCAGCAATTGCGTGGTCCGGTGGACATCGATGCCCTGGCCCGCGACGTGACATCGCCGCAGGATGCCGCGGAGGTTTACGCGGCATCGCTCATGGCCATCGAGGTCGATACGCAGGCCGAGCGGGACTATCTCGCGCGCCTGGCCGGCGCGCTCAACCTGTCCCAGCCGGTGGCGGACCGGATCAAGGATTCGCTGGAGATCACAGCCTGATCGAAGTGGCAGCGGGCGCAGGCTTCAGCCCGTCGCCCGCCTCGCCCAGGCGCCGTAGAGCCGCGGCCCGAGCAGCGCCAGCACTGCCAGCAGCAGGATCGCCAGGGAGACCGGGCGCGTGACGAAGGTGGTCCAGTCGCCCTGGCTGATGGTCAGCGCCTGGCGCATCGCCTGTTCCGCCATCGGCCCCAGGATCATGCCGATCACCACCGGCGCGGTCGGGAAGTCGAAGCGCCGCATGAACATGGCGATCACGCCGATGCCGTAGAGCAGCACCAGGTCGGTGATGGAATTGCTGATGCCATAGGTGCCGATGGTGGCGAAGACCAGGATGCCGGCATAGAGCTGCGGCTGCGGGATCTTCAGGATGCGCGCCCAGAGTCCGACCAGCGGCAGGTTCAGCACCACCAGCAGGACATTGGCGATGTAGAGGCTGGCGATCAGCGTCCAGACCAGATCCGCCTGCTGGGTGAACAGCATCGGGCCGGGATTGATGCCGTAGCTCTGGAAAGCGCTCAACATGATGGCGGCGGTGGCGCTGGTCGGCAGGCCGAGGGTCAGCATCGGCACCAGCACGCCGGCGGCAGCGGCATTGTTCGCGGCCTCCGGCCCGGCGACGCCCTCGATGGCGCCGGTGGTGCCGAATTCCTTGGCGTGCTCCGGCTTCGCCAGCTTCCGCTCGGTGTAGTAGCTCAGCATGGTCGGCATCTCGGTGCCGCCCGCCGGCATGACCCCGAAGGGAAAGCCGAGCAGCGCGCCGCGGAACCAGGGGCCGATGCTGCGCCGGACATCCGATCTCGACATCATGATGCTGCCGACCGGCCGCACCTCCTGCTTGCCCTCGATATGGCGCCAGGCGAGGTGGAGCGTCTCCCCCACCGCGAACAGCGCCACGGCGACCAGCACGACATTCACGCCATCCAGCAATTCCGGGATGCCGAAGGTCAGGCGCGGCTGGCCGGTCTGCAGGTCGATGCCGACCAGCCCCAGCAACAGCCCGAAGAACAGCGACACCAGCCCCCGCAGCGCCGAACCGCCCAGCACGGCGGAGACGGTGACGAAGCACAGCACCATCAGCGAGAAATACTCGGCCGGCCCCAGTTGCAGCGCCAGCTCCACCACCACCGGGCCGAGGAAGCTGATCCCCAGCGTGCCGATCGTACCGGCGACGAAGCTGCCCACCGCGGCAGTCGCCAGCGCCGGCCCGGCGCGGCCGCTGCGGGCCATCCTCGCGCCTTCCAGCGCGGTGATGATGGAGCCGCTCTCCCCTGGCGTGTTCAGCAGGATGGAGGTGGTGGAGCCGCCATACATCGCGCCGTAGAAGACGCCGCAGAACAGGATGAAGGCGCCGGTGGCGCTCACCTTGAAGGTGATGGGCAGCAGCAGGGCGATGGTCAGCGCCGGCCCGATGCCCGGCAGCACGCCGACCGCGGTGCCGAGGAAGCAGCCGAGCAGCGCCCAGCCCAGGTTGGAGAAGCTCAGCGCATTGGAGAAGCCGAGGGAGAGGCCCGCGATCGGGTCCATCTCAGGGCACCTCCTGCCCCAGCGCCCGCAGGATCAGCCCTTCCAGCACGCCGGCGCCGATATTCACCCCCAGCACCTCCACGAAGCCGAACCAGACCGCCAGCGTCAGCACCAGCGCTACCACCAGGTCGCGCAGGAACCGGCGGGAGCCGAAAGCCGCCGCCACAAGCACGAATTGCGCCGTCGCCGCGAAGGAGAAGCCAAGCGGCCCGATCAGCGCCAGATTCGCCAGGAGCCCTGCCGACATCAGGGTCAGTGCCCGCCAATTGGTCGGCGGCGCCTGCTGCACCCCCTCCAGTTCCCAGGACCAGCCGCCGCGCAGCGCGGCATAGACCAGTCCCGCGCCCAGCAGCAGCAGCCCGCCGGCGACGGCGTAGGGCACCGCCTTCGGCCCAACCTGCGCATAGATCGGCGAGACCGGGATCACCATGGCCTGCCACAAGGCCAATCCGCCGAGGAACAGGACGAAAAGCCCGGCCAACAGGTCCGGCCAAAGGGAGGAATCCGGCCGCGGTGCGGCGTCGCTCATGCCAGCCCAAGCCCCTGCAGGACCGCCGCGGTCTGCGCCCGGTCGCGCTCCGGAAGGGCGCTGAGCGCCAGGCCCGCGGCGTTGGCGAACAGCCCGCGCCGCGACGGCGCACCGGACCCGCGGGCCGTCACGCCAGCCCGACCTCCTTCAGCACCGTCTCCGTCTGCTCCCGGTCGCGCTGCAGGAAGGCCTCAAAGGCCTGGCCAGTGAGGAAGGCATCCTGCCAGCCCCGGGTCTTCAGCATCTCCTTCCAGGCGGGCAGGGCGTGGATCTCGGCTATCAGCGCCGTCAGCTTCTCCCGCGCATCGGGGCGGAGGCCCGGGGGCGCGAAGACGCCGCGCCAATTGGTGGTCACCACATCCACGCCGCTCTCCTTCAGCGTCGGAATGTCCGGATCGCTGCGCGTCTCGCCCGTGGTGGCCAGGGCCCGCATGCGGCCGGCCTTGATCTGCTCGGCAAATTCCGAGAGGCCGGAGATGCCGGCCTTCACCTGCGCGCCGAGGATCGCCGCCTGGGCCGG